>JAUJLZ010000135.1:1461-5841 GCA_030447125.1 Acidimicrobiales bacterium | reverse complement strand
AGACCTGGCCCATCACCACGGGATGTGGCACCGCACGCCCATCCCCGACCTCGTCATCGCCGAAACGGCATTGCACCACGGACTCGGCGTCGTCCATGTGGATGGCGACTTCGCCCGCATCGCCGAGGTCCGGCCGTTGACGGTCCGCCGGCTGGGTTGAGCGATCAGCGAGGCACCGAGGCCCTGGGCAGGCGCTGGAGGAGGGCTTGGAGGAGCAGGGTCTCGTTGGGGTTGCGGGCCAGGGCCACCGAGGCCGCGGTGAGGGCGTCGAGCCCGGCCATCACGGGACGGAGGTCGCTCTCGGGCCCCGACGCCACCAGATCCTCCCGGTAGCGCCCGGCCAGCGTGGCCAGGCCGAAGCGCAGCTCGTCCGTGCGGTGGCGGCGCAGGGCCCGGCGGTGCGACGCCTCCAGCCGGGCCCGGCCCGACCCGCGTTCGCCCGTGCTGGCCACCCGCTCCGCCAGCTCGGCCAGCTCGTCGGCCTGCACCTGGCGCAGCGGCCCGGCCGCCTCCTCCACCAGCTCCAGCAACTCGGCGGCCAGCACCGCCACGGCCGCCCCGGTCCCGTCCAAGCGTTCGGGTACCCCGCTCCAGGCCTCACGGCGGCGGGCCAACCCGGGGTCGCTCACGAGGAGGCGGGCCCGGTCGAGGCTCCCGCCGGCAGCCGCAGCTGCGGTGGCGGCCCGCGACTCGTCGATCCCCTCGGCCACGAGCAGGGCCACCAGGGTGGCCACGGGCACGGGGGCCACGTCGATGCGCACGCACCGCGAGGCGATGGTCACCAGCTCGGGAGGCACGGTGTCGGCCAGGACGACGAACACGGTGCTCTCGGGCGGTTCCTCGATGGTCTTGAGCAGGGCTGGGCCGACCCGTTGCACCCGGTGGAAGTCGGCCAGGACCAGCACCTTGCGTCGCCCCTCGACGGGGCTGCGCACCGCCACCCGGGCGATCTCCTCGGCGTCAGCGATGCGAAGAAAAGCACCTTCGGGCACGAAGGTCACTGCGTCGGGGTGCTCACCGGCGAGGGCCAGACGGCAGTCCCGGCAGGTCCCGCACCCCCCCGCCTCGCACAACAGAGCGGCGGCGAAGGCCGAGGCCGCCTCCGCCGTCCCGGCGCCGGCGGGCCCGACCAGGAGGTAGGCGTGCACGGGAGCCACGCTCGCCGCCCGGAGCTGGGCCACCAGCCGGGGTTGGCCGGCGACGCCGGCGAAGGCGTCGGTGGCACCGCCGCCCGGAGCAGGCCCGATGTCGGGCACGGCAGCGGGTTGGCTCACCACGCCTGCTCCGGGCCCCGACCCGCGCCTGTCGCCGCCACACCATCGGCGCACTGCTGCAGGCGGTCCGACACCGCCTCCCACACCCGCTGGGCCACCGCCTCGGGGCTCCCCGACGCGTCGACCACGGCCCAACGAAGCGGATCGGCGGCGGCCAGGGCGGCGAACCCCTCGGCCACCCGGCGATGGAAGTCGTCGCCCGCCGCTTCCAGGCGGTCGAGATGGGGACCCCGGCGAGCAGCCGCCTGTGTGGGCGCCAGGTCGAGGAGCACGACCACGTCGGCCTCGAGCCCGCCGGTGGCGAAGCGCGACAGGGCGGCGACCTCGTCGGCCGGCAGGCCCCGGCCGTAGCCCTGGTACGCCAGCGACGAGGCCACGAACCGGTCGCTCACGACGTCCCGGCCGCCAGCCAGGGCGGGGGCCACCACCTCAGCCACGTGCTGGGCGCGGGCCGCGGCCATGAGCAGGGCCTCGGTGCGGGGACGGAGATCGATCGACGCCGGATCGAGGAGCAGGGAACGGATGCGTTCGCCGACCTCAGTGCCTCCCGGCTCCCGCGTGAGCACGGCGTCGAGCCGGGGGGCGAGGAGGGCGGCTTGGGTGGACTTGCCGCAGGCCTCCCCTCCTTCGAGGACGACGAGGCGTCCTCTCACCTCGACGAGCCCTCCTCCTGGCGGGTCTCCCGCAGCACTCGGCCGGCGGCGAAGCCGGCCACGACGATGATGACGGCTGCCAGCCACAACGTCAGGCGTACGCCGGGGATGCTGATGGTGAGCCCCGCCCACGACACCTCGTCGCCGAAGAAGCGTCCCGACAGCCGTCCCAGGGCACCGGCGAGAAAGGGGCCGACGGCGAAGGCGATGAGCAGGCACAGGCGGACGACGGTGTAGAGGGCGGTGAAGGTACGACCCCGGAGGTCGTCGGACACGCCTTCCTGGAGGATGGTGTAGCCGAGGACGTACGCGCACCCGGCACCAACCCCGAGCAGGGCGACCAGGACCAGGGCGGGGATCAGGGTCGACATGGAGGCCCCGGCCAGGAGCGACACCCCGGCGAGCACGACGGCGCCGGTGAAGGTCCGGGGCTTGTCCAGCCTGGTGTTCAACACCGAGACGGCCATCACCCCAGCGGCGACACCCATGCCCAAGGCGAACACGACGAGGCCGAACCCGGCCGTGCCCCCCCCGAGCACCTCCACGGTGAACAGCGGACCGAGCGGCACCAGCATGCCGCCGCCGATCAACCCGGTGCCGAGGCCCACCATGACCGCGGCCACCATCCGGTTGGAGGCGATGAAGTGCCATCCCTCTTTGAACTCGGTGAAGGTCCCGCTGAAGTCGATGCGGCGACCCGACGGGCCAGGCGCCAGGCGGGAGCGGGTCCCGAAGCGCAGGGTGGAGATGAGCACCGCCGACAACAAGAACGTGACCACGTCGAAGTACACCGCCAGCGACGACTCATCCAAAAAGGCGAGGGACTCGCTCCGGCTGAGGATGTCGGCCACCTTGGCCAGACCGGCGAAGAGGGCGGCGGCGATGGGGATGGTCCCGTAGGCGGCGACCATGGAGAGGGAGTTGGCCGTGGCCAAGTGGCCGACCGGGACCATGTTCGGCGTCTCCGCCTCCTTGGCCGGCGACCACATCACGGTGAGCACCTCAAGCAGGAAGGAGATGATGACGAGCTGGGGGATGCTGTCGACGAACGGCAGCGCCAGCAGGACCAGGCCTCGCCCGACGTCACAGCCGACCATCACCCGCTTGCGGTCCCACCGGTCGAGCAGCACCCCGGCCACGGGGGCGAGGAAGAAGCCGGGCAGGATGCGAGCCGTCATGACCACACCGATCGCCCCGGCCCCGCCGATGCGCTCGGCGATGGCGAGGATGGCCAGGAAGCCGATCCAGTCGCCCATGGCCGACACGACCTGGGCCAGCCACAGCCGGAAGAAGTCGTTGGTCCCAAAGAGCCGGACGGTGGCGGCGCGCGTGGGCGCGGCTGCCAGGTGGGGAACGGGCCGGGTGGGCGCGCCGGGATCAGTGGAGGACTCGAAGTGGAGCTCGGGCTCACGCGGGCGTCGGGCCTGGGCCACGGTGCCAGCCTAGCTACGGCACCGCGAGCGTCCCGGGCTCAGAGCTCGGGGCAGAGCTCATCCCGGCTTCTGGGCCGCCGCGCTCTCCCTCGCCGCCGCTTTCGTGGCTGGCGACTTCTTGGCTGTCGCCCTCTTGGCTGGCGACTTCTTGGCTGTCGACTTCTTGGCTGTCGACTTCTTGGCTGTCGACTTCTTGGCTCTCGTGGTGGCGGGCTTCTTCTTGGCCGCCGCCTTTCTCCCCGAGCGCTTGGGGGCAGGTCCGGCTGCTCGGCGGTCGGCCAGCAGCTCGGCCGCCCGCTCGCTGGTGATGCCCTCGATGGTGTCGCCCTTGCGCAGCGAGGCATTGGTCTCGCCGTCGGTGACGTAGGGCCCGAAGCGCCCCTCTTTGAGCACCACCGGCTTCCCCGTCGCCGGATCGTCGCCCAGCTCTCGTAGGGGAGGTGCGGCCTGGCCCCGGCCCCCCCGACGCTTGGGCTCGGCCAGCAACTTGAGGGCATCGTCGAGCGACACCGTGAACAGCTCTTCCTCGGACTCGAGGCTGCGGCTGTCACCTCCCTTCTTGATGTAGGGCCCGTAGCGGCCGTTCTGGGCGGTGATCTCCTGGTCGTCGGCCGGATCGGTGCCGATCACCCGGGGCAGGGTGAGCAGGCGCAGGGCGTCGTCGAGGCCGACGGTGTCGAGGGTCATGGTGGCCAGCAACGACGACGTCCGGGGCTTGTCCTTGGACCCTTCGGGCGCCTCGCCCAGCTGCACGTAGGGGCCGTAGCGCCCGCCCCTGGCCAAGACCGGCAGCCCCGTCTCGGGGTCGTCTCCCAACACCCGGTCACCACTGGGCGCGGCCAGGAGCTCGAGCGCCTTCTCCACCGTGAGCTCATCGGGTGCGAGGTCGTCTGGGATCCCGGCGGTCTCCTCACCCCGTTGCACGTAAGGCCCGTAACGACCGACCCGGCCCACCACCTCCCGACCCTCGGCGTCGAGGCCGAGGGGGATGGAGTTGACCTGGCGGGCGTCGATGTCGGG
>JAUJLZ010000135.1:0-1361 GCA_030447125.1 Acidimicrobiales bacterium | reverse complement strand
GGGCCCCGTTGCCGTTGGCGACGGGGGCGCCGAAGTAGAAGCGGGTCAACCAGGGCAACGCCTCTTGGGTGCCGGCGGCGATCTCGTCGAGGCAGTCCTCCATCCGGGCGGTGAAGGCGTAGTCGACCAGGCCGGCGAAGTGGTTCTCCAGGAGGGTGACCACGGCGAAGGCGGTGAAGGAGGGCACCAGCGCGCTCCCCTTCTTCCAGACGTATCCCCGGTCCTGGATGGTGCCGATGATGCTGGCGTAGGTCGAGGGTCGGCCCACGCCCAGCTCCTCCAGGCGCTTCACCAGCGACGCCTCGGTGTAGCGGGCCGGGGGGGAGGTCTCGTGACCGGAGGGGGCGATCGACTCCGCGGCGAGGGCATCGCCCTCAGCCAGGGCCGGCAACCGGCGTTCGGTGGGATCGGCGTCGGCCTCGTTGTCATGGCTCTCCACGTAGACCCGCTGAAAGCCGGGGAAGGTGATGACCGTGCCGCTCACCGAGAACTCGGCGTCGGCGCCCGCAGCTGAGGTGGCACCCAGGCGGACGGTCACCGTCTCGCCTACGGCATCGGGCATCTGGGAGGCGAGGGTGCGTTGCCAGATCAGCTCGTAGAGCCGGACCTCGGGCCCGCTCAGCTCCCGACCCACCTGCTCGGGCGTGCGGAAGGAGTCGCCGGCGGGACGGATGGCCTCGTGCGCCTCCTGGGCCGACTTGGACTTGGTGACGTAGCGCCGGGGCTCGGCCGGGAGGTACTCGGCGCCGTAACGCTTCGAGATCTGCGACCGCGAGGCCGCCAGGGCGGTGTCCGACAACGTGATGCTGTCGGTGCGCATGTAGGTGATGAAGCCGCCCTCGTACAGCCGCTGGGCCGAGCGCATGGCCTGGGCCGACGACATCCGCAGCTTGCGCCCGGCTTCCTGCTGTAGGGTCGAGGTCATGAAGGGGGGCGCCGGGCGGCGACGGTAGGGCTTGCGCTCGACGGCGCGCACGGCGAAGTCGGCGTCGACCAGGTCAGCGGCCAGGGCGGTGGCGCCGGCCTCGTCGAGCAGGACCACCTCGGCGCCGGAGGGTTCACCGGTCTCGGTGAAGTCGCGGCCCGTCGCCAGGCGCCGGCCGTCGAGGGCCACCAGCGTGGCGTCGAAGCTCCGGCCGCCGCCTGCTGCTGCTGCGTCTGCTGTTGAGTCCGCCTGCGACCCCGCCTCAGGGGCGAAGGTGGCCTCGAGGTTCCACCACTGGGCGGAGCGGAACCGCATGCGGGCCCGCTCGCGCTCGACCACCATGCGGGTGGCCACGCTCTGCACCCGCCCGGCCGACAGCCCCGTCATGACCTTCTTCCACAGCACCGGGCTGACCTCGTAGCCGTAGAGCCGGTCG
>JAUJLZ010000134.1:2931-5843 GCA_030447125.1 Acidimicrobiales bacterium | reverse complement strand
TGGCGCATGTCTCGTACCGCTCGAGCCGTGCCCCGGACGGTCCCGGTGACCTTGGAGCGCCCGGTCCGGGCCTGGTAGGGGACCGGGACCTCGATGACGGGCCAGCCCGCTGCGGCCGCTCGTAGCACCATCTCCAGAGGCCAGCCGAAGCGTCGGTCCACGAGCCCGAGCTCGAGGAGGCCGACCCGGGGGGCGGCGCGCATGGGACCGAGGTCGGTGAGGGCCGCTCCGGTGGCCCGGCGCAGGCGTCGGGCCAGGTAGCGGTTGGCCAGGCGGGCGTGGGGGGGCCACGCCCCCCAGGTGCAGGGACGGCGGGCGCCGAGGACGAGGCGGGGACCGGTGGCGTGCGGGGCCCCGGGAGCCAGGGGCCCGGGAGCCAGGGGGCCAGTGACCAAGGGGAGGTGGCGCGGGTCGAGGGAGCCGTCGGCATCGCAGAAGGCGACGACGTCGGAGGTGGCGGCATGGAGGCCCGTCCAGCAGGCCGCACCGAAGCCCCGGGCCGGTTCGTGCACGACGGTGGCTCCGAGGCGCGCCGCCAGCTCAGCCGAGCCGTCGCTGGAGCCGTTGTCGACGACCAGCGGTCGAAAGCCCGCCGGGAAGCGTCCGAGGAGCCAGGGGAGGGCGGCGGCCTCGTCGAGGACGGGCAGGATCACGTCGATCACCCCGGTCGCTCCCGCTGCTCCGTACCCTGGTGCCGGTGCGGGTGCTCGTGACCGGCGGCGCCGGCTTCGTCGGCTCCCACATCGTGGACCGCCTGGTCGCCGCCGGTCACGAGGTGGTCGTGCTCGACTCGCTGGCCCCCGACGTCCACCCCGAAGCTCCCGGCTACCTCAACCCTGGCGCTCGTTACGTGATCGCCGACGTCGTCGAGCCCGGAGCGTGGCTCGACGCCGCCGACGGGGTCGACGCCGTGTGCCACCAGGCCGCCCGGGTCGGCCTCGGGGTCGACTTCGGCGACGTACGCCGCTACGTGGCCGACAACGACACCGGGACGGCGGTGGGGCTGTGGGCCCTGCACCGGCTCGCCTTCTCCGGCCGCCTGGTCCTGGCCTCGAGCATGGTCGTCTACGGCGAGGGTCGGTACCGCTGCGCCGAGCACGGAGCCCAGGCCGCCCCGCCCCGCCGGCCCGCCGACCTCGTCGCCGGCCGCTTCGATCCCCGGTGCCCCACGTGTGGCCGCGACCTCCAGGACGAGCCCGTCACCGAGGACGCGCCGATCGACCCGAGGAACGTGTACGCCGCCACCAAGGTCCACCAGGAGCACCTGGCCGCCGCCTTTGGCCGGGAGCATGGCGTGGCCGTGACCGCGTTGCGCTACCACAACGTGTACGGCCCGCGGATGCCCCGGGACACGCCCTACGCCGGGGTGGCGTCGATCTTCCGCTCGGCCGTGGCCGCCGGGCAGGCGCCCCAGGTGTTTGAAGACGGTGGCCAGCGGCGGGACTTCGTCCACGTCGACGACGTGGCCCGGGCCAACGTGGTCGCCCTCACCGTCGATGACCCGGTCGACGGCCCCCTCAACGTGGCCTCGGGCCAGCCCCACACCGTGCTCGACCTGGCCGTGGCCCTGTGCGCCGGCACCGGGCTGGTCCCGGCGGTGGTGGGAGGAGGCCGGGCCGGCGATGTCCGCCACGTGGTCGCCAGCCCGGAACGGGCGGCGGCACGCCTGGGCTTTCGGGCCACCGTGGCCTTCGAAGAGGGGGTCAGGCACTTTGCCACCGCGCTCCTGCGGGGTGAGCCCAGCTGACCTGCTCACTCGAGGTGGCCGGCGCCGGGTGCCGGGAGCGCCCGGGTGCCTCACCGGGCCCGGGGGATGCGCACGGTGAAGCGGCAGCCGGCGCCCTCGTTGCGCACATCGATGTGGCCGGCATGGGCCTCGGCCAGGCCCCGGGCGATGGCCAGGCCCAGGCCCCCGCCGCCGTGGTCGCCCGGCGAGCGGGCGGCCTCGCCCCGGTAGGCCAGGTCGAAGACCCGGTCGAGGTCAGCGGCGGGGATCCCCCCGCACTGGTCGAGGACCGAGACCACGCCGTGGTCGGGATCGCCATCGTCGCCCACCTCGATGCGCACGACCCCACCCGAGGGCGTGTGGCGCACGGCGTTGTCCAACAGGTTGTGCACGATGCGCGCCACCTCCCGGGACGACCCCAAGACCTCGGGACCTCCGGGGAGGAGGTCGCCGTCGAGGCGGACCCCCTTGCGCTCGGCCACCACCCCGGCGCCCGACAGGGCATCAGCGATCAGTGCGCTGAGGGGGATGCGTTCGACCACCAACTCGGCGGGGTGGACCTGGAGGCGGGACAGCTCGATCAGGTCGTCGATCAGGCGGCCCAGGTGGTCGGCCTCGGCGGTCATGGTGGCGTGGTAGCGGGCGACGGTGGCCTCGTCGCTCACCACGCCGTCGTCGAGCGCTTCGGCCATGGCCCGGATGCCGGCCAGGGGGCTGCGCAGGTCGTGGGACGCCCAGGCCACCAGCTCACGGCGCGACCGCTCCAGGGTCCGCTCCCGTTCTTCGGCTGCAGCCGCCTCGCGCCGCGCCGCTCCGAGCTCTGCGGCCAGGGCCAGGGCGCCGAGGACGCCGGCCGTGCCCGCACTGGCCACCACCACCACCAGGGCCGTCAGATCGTGGACGGAGACGAACATGGCCCAGGCCGCGGCCAGCGCACCGGTGCTCAGGCTGGTCACGGGGATGAGGGCCACGACGACGGCCCGGACCGGCAGCGACGGCTCCCGACCCGAACGGGCCAGGATGTGCAGGACCACGGTGGCCGACCCGTAGGCGATCAAGGCCGCCCCGAAGGAGATGCCGACGAGCTGGAGGATGTCGGCGCCAGGGAGCCCGGCCAGCGCCGCCACCAGGGCGGCCAGGCCCAGGCCGGTCGCCACGACCATGGCCCGGCATCGGCTCACGGCCG
>JAUJLZ010000134.1:0-2831 GCA_030447125.1 Acidimicrobiales bacterium | reverse complement strand
GCCCTGGCCCGCTCGGCGGAGTTCCGGGGATCGTAAGCCCCCCGAGGCCACCCCGGAGCTCCGACGCCCTAGACAGGAAGGGTGGAGCTGCTCGTGGTGGCCAAGGAGCCGGTGCCCGGCCGGGTGAAGACCCGGCTGTGCCCACCGTGCACCCCCGAGGAGGCGGCGGCCCTGGCCGAGGCGGCCCTGGCCGACACCCTGGCCGCCTGCTGCGGGGCCGGGGCCGACCGGGTGGTGGTGGCCCTCGACGGTCGACCCGGCCCGTGGGTCCCGCCGGGGGTGGCGGTGGTGGACCAGGGTCTGGGGGCTTTCGACCAGCGCCTGGCCCGGGCCTGGGGCCACGTGGTGGGACCCGCCCTCCAGATCGGCATGGACACGCCCCAGGTGACGCCCGCCCGGTTGGACGAGGCCCTCGAAGCGCTGGTGGTGCCCGGGACCGACGCCGTGCTCGGCCCGGCCCAGGACGGTGGCTGGTGGGCGTTGGGGATGGCGGCCCCCGACCCGTCGCTCCTGCTGGGCGTGCCCACCAGTCGGGTCGACACCGGACGCCTCCAGCTGCAGCGTCTCCTGAGCGCAGGCCGGCGCACCCGGCTCTTGGCGGTGCTGCAGGACGTCGACACCTGGACCGACGCCCTGGCGGTGGCAGCCATGACCGCCGGCAGCCGGTTTGCCCGGGTGGTCCACCAGGTGGTGGGTCGGCAGGTGGCATGACCGCGATCCTGCGCACCCGAGGCGGGGTCGCCATCGCCTTGGAGGTCCGGCGCTGGAGGGCCGATCCCGACGGGGTGGAGCTGGCGCTGGTGGAGGGCCTGGCGGAGCCGGTGCTCGACATCGGCTGCGGCCCGGGTCGGATCGTGGCCGCGCTGGGCGCAGCCGGCCGGCTGGCCATGGGGGTCGACACCTCTCCCGTGGCGGTGACCGAGGCCCGACGCCGGGGGGCATCGGTCCTGAAGCGTTCGATCTTCGACCACCTCCCGGGTGAGGGCCGGTGGGGGTCGGCCGTCCTGCTCGACGGCAACATCGGCATCGGTGGCACACCCGTCGTCCTGCTCCGGCGGGTCCGGGGCCTCTTGCGCCCCGGAGGTCAGGCCGTGGTCGAAGTCGAGCCGCCGGGCACGGCGAGCGAGGCGCTCATCGTCCGGGTCGAGAAGGAGGGCGCTCCCGGAGGCGCTCCTGCAGGCGCAGGAGACGTGGGACCCTGGTTCCCCTGGGCCCGGGTGGGAGCCGACGACTTCGCCGCCCTGGCCACAGACGCAGGCCTCGTCCCCGCCGGCTTCACCGTCGCCGACGACCGCTGGTTCGCCCGGGCGGCCAAGGCCTGACCCGCCTCTGGGTGAGGCGCTCCCGCAGAGGCTCTCACGCGCCGACCAGCCGGTCGCGTCCTACAGCCACCACTCCGCGCCCACCAGGTGGACGGGATCGGCGTGACCCCACTTCGCCGGCGACCACGACCAGGGCGGCCAGACCGTAGCTGAGACGACCGATGAGGGGGATGGGGCCGTCGAGCAGGGCGGCCAGGTAGACCGGGTACCCGGCGACGGCGACGGCGAGCCACCACCACCTCCGGGCCAGCGTGGCCAGGGCCACCAGGAGCAGGGCGTACCAAGGCTGCACGGGCGTGGCCAGGAGCAGGGCCACCCCGAACAGGCAGGTGGCTGTCACCTCAGGCTGATGGCGGGAGCGCCAGGCCAGGGCGCCAGCCACGACCAGGGCGAGGACGGCGACGACCTGGGCGGGTGTCCCCGACAGTCCCACCAGGCCGAGCAACAGGAACCGGCTGCCCTCGGCGTAGCCCTCCTCGGCCAGGTACCCGGGCAGGTAGCCGAGCACGTCGATCCCCACGGCCACGACGTGGCGGGCGTAGCCCAGGGCCAGCGTGGCCGCGAAGGCGGCCATGGTGGCCAGCGCCCGGCGGGGCCGTTGGCCCACGATGACCGGGAGCAGGGCGGCGGGGTAGAGCTTGACCAGCGTGGCCAGGCCGAGGAGCATGCCGGCCAGGCCCGACCGCTCCCGGCGGGCGGCCCAGAGCGCCGCCACCGCCAGGAGCACGGCGAGGGCGTCGATGTGGGCGCTCTGGGCCGACTCCAACACGGCGATGGGACTCCAGGCGTACAGGACGACGGCGGCCCGAGACCGTCCGAACCTGGCCAGGGCCAGAGCCAGCACGCCGATGAGGACCAGGTCGACGGCCACGGCCAGGACCTGCCAGGCCCGGTCCTGGCCGTCGTCGGGCAGGACCAGGTCGCCGGCCCGGAACCACACCTGGGCGAGGGGTGGGTAGATGGTGCGCTCGTCGGGGCGGTTGATCCGGGTGCACCCAGGGGGACGGTCGAGCTGGGCACAACCGCCAGGGCCAGGCCACAGCCAAGGGTCACGCAGGTCGGCCAGCTCGGGTGCGGTGGGCGGGTGGCGGTAGGGGTCGGTCCCCGCGGCCTGGACGCGGCCGTCCCAGGCGTAGCGGTAGAGGTCGTCGGACAGCACGGGGACACCAGCCAGGGCGGCGAGGCGCAGGCCTGCGGCCACGGCCACCACCAGGACGAGGGTCCGGCGCCGGTCGGGCAGTCGCAGGACGCAGGCGGCGCCGACGGCGAAGACCGCCCACCAGGTGCCGATGAGCACCAGGAGGCGCCAGCGCTGGTCCAGGGCAGGCCCGCCGGCGGCGAGGGCCAACGACAGGGCCACGCCGGCCACCCCGGTGCCCAGGGCGCAGAGGAGGCAGAGCCGGCTCGGGCTCGGGGAGGGCAGCGGGGCGTGGGTCGGGGGAGGAACGCTGTGACCGTAGAGCGCGTCGGGGCCGTCCGGAAGGGCGGAGCGATCAGAGGCTCAGCCGA
>JAUJLZ010000133.1 GCA_030447125.1 Acidimicrobiales bacterium | reverse complement strand
CTCGACCTCACTCGCTTCGCTCCGTTCGGTCGAACTGATAGTGCTCCGGGCGCCGGCGGAGCCGTCGCCCTTCGCCCTGACCACCTTCTGGCGAGCTTCGCTCGCCGGGCCGCCAGCCAGGAGGGGGCCGCCTGCGGCGGCGGGTGTGGTCGGCGGCCGACGTGCTCGGCTGGCGGGTCCGCCGCCGATGGGGCGGATCAGCGGGGGAGGAGGCCGACGGCGGTGCGGGCCCGCTCAAGGACGGGGGCGGCCACGGCGCGTGCCTTGGCTGCGCCCTCGGCCAGGATGGCGGCGGTGCCGGTCGGGTCTGCGGCCAGCTCGGCGTAGCGGGCCTGGATGGGCTCGAGCAGGGCCACCACGGCGTCGGCGCAGTCGGCCTTCAGGGGGCCGTACTGGTGGTAGCCGTCGGCCAGCTCGACGGGATCCCGCCCGGTGGCGGCGCCGAGGATGGCCAACAGGTTGGACACGCCGGGCTTGGCCTCGGGGTCGTAGCGAACCTCGACCTCGGCGTCGGTGACGGCCCGGCGGATCTTGCGGGCGATCGAGGCCGGGTCCTCCAACAGCCCCACCGTGCCCTGCGGCGAGGTCGCCGACTTCGACATCTTGTCGGTGGGACGCTGGAGGTCCATGATCCGTGCCCCCACGCGGGGAACGGCCGCGGCGGGGACCACGAAGGTGGCCCCGAAGCGGTGGTTGAAGCGCTCGGCCAGATCGCGGGTCAGCTCGAGGTGCTGGCGCTGGTCGTTGCCCACGGGGACCCGGTCGGACGCGTAGAGCAGGATGTCGGCGGCCATGAGGGCGGGGTAGGTGAACAACGCCCCGGAGACGAACTCCTGGTCGGTCGACTTCTCCTTGAACTGGGTCATCCGCCGCAGCTCGCCCACGCTGGCGGTGCACTCCATGAGCCAGGAGAGCTCGGCGTGCTCGTGCACGTGGCTCTGGACGAACAGCGTGCAGACCGATGCGTCGAGTCCGGCGGCCAGGTGGACCTGGGCCGTCTCCAGCGTGCGCCGCCCCAGCGCATCGGGGTCTTGGGGCACGGTCATGGCGTGGAGGTCGACGATGCAGAACACGCAGTCGTACTCGTGTTGATCGAGGGCGAAGTGCCGCAGGGCACCGAGATAGTTTCCCAGGTGAAGGTCGCCACTTGGCTGGATGCCCGAGAAGACGCGCGCCATGGGGACCGATCGTAGGGGTCCACCTCCGCCACCGACCCCGCCATTACCCTGGCTCAAGTGGCCTACGAGGTGCAGACGCCGGTGTTCGAGGGTCCGTTCGACCTCCTGTTGCACCTCATCCTGCGCGAGGAGCTCGACCTCTACGAGGTCTCGTTGAGCACCATCGTCGACGGGTTCCTGGCCGAGCTCGAACGCCTCCGGCTGGCCGACCATGGCGTCGACCTGGAGGCGGCCACCGAGTTCCTCCTCATCGCCGCCACCTTGATCGAGCTCAAGGCCCGCCGCCTCCTGCCGGCACCAGTGGCGCTGGAGCTCGACGACGAGCTCGGGCTGTGGGAGGAGCGCGACCTGCTGCTGGGCCGCCTGCTCGAGTGCAAGACGTTCAAGGACGTGGCCCGGGTGCTGGCGGCGATGGAGGACGACGCCCGGTTGTCGGTGCCCCGGCGCAGCGGCCCCGACGAGCGCCTGTTGGCCCTGGCCCCCGATCTGCTCGCCGGGGTCAGTGCGGCCGACGTGCGGGCCGCCTTTTTGCGGGCGGTCACCCCTCGCCCCGTGCCCCGGGTCGACACCGCCCACCTGGGCCTGGTGAGGGCCAGCGTGAGTGACGCCGTGGCCGAGCTGGCCCGGACCCTGCCCGGCGCCGGGCGCACCAGCTTCCGCCGCCTCACCAGGGGGATCCAGGAGCGCCTGGCGGTCGTGGTGCGCTTCCTCGCCCTGCTCGAGCTGTGCAAGGAGGGCCTGGTCACCCTCGACCAGGCCGAGCGTTTCGGCGACATCACCGTGGTGTGGATCGGTGACGATGCCGAGTCGACCCCACGCCTCGTTACCGCCGGCGTGGGTGAGGCCGGGGCGGGTGAGGGATGAGCGACGAGGTGGGCCGGGCGCTGGAGGCCATCCTCATGGTGGCCGAGGACCCGGTGCCCACCCAGCTCCTGGCCCAGCTCCTCGAGGTGGCGCCCTCGGTGGTCGAGGAACGTTGCGCCGCGCTGGCGGCCGACTGCGTGGCCGGGCGGCGGGGCTTCGTGCTGGCCCGGGTGGCGGGGGGTTGGCGGTTCCAGTCCGCCCCTGAGCTGTACGCCTACGTCGAGCGCTTCGTGCTCGAAGGCCAGTCGACCCGGCTGTCGGCGGCCGCACTCGAGACCCTGGCCATCGTGGCCTACCGCCAGCCCGTCTCCCGGGCCCAGGTGGCCACCGTGCGGGGGGTCAACGTCGACGGCGTCATGCGCACGCTCCAGGTCCGGGGCTACGTCGAGGAGGTCGCACGCGACCCCGGTCCGGGCCAGGCGGCCCTGTTCGGGACGACCTCGACGTTCCTGGAGAAGCTCGGTCTCGACTCGCTGTCCGATCTCCCCCCGCTGGGTGACTTCGTGCCCGATGCGGCCATGGTCGAGGCGTTCGAGCAGGGCCTGCGCCCGTCACCCGTGCCCGGCGACCGGTGAACGACCCGCAGGCCTCGGACAGCGCCAGCGGTGAACGACTGCAGAAGGTCCTGGCCCGGGCCGGGTTCGGGAGCCGCCGGGTCTGCGACGACCTGATCGCCGCCGGTCGGGTCACCGTCAACGGCGAGGTCGCCGTCCTCGGGCGCCGCGTCGACGCCGAGCACGACAAGATCGCGGTCGACGGGGTGTCGACATCGGTGGAGGCGGGGCTGGTCTACTACCTGCTCAACAAGCCCGCCGGCGTGATCTCCACGGCCGAAGATCCCCAGGGTCGCCCCACGGTGATCGACCTGGTCCCGACCCAACCCCGGGTGTTCTCCGTGGGCCGTCTCGACCTCGAGACCGAGGGGCTGTTGGTGTTGACCAACGACGGGGACTTGACCCAACGCCTGACCCATCCCTCCCACGGCGTGGAGAAGGCCTACCTGGCTCAGGTGGAGGGCACGCCCTCGCCCGCCGCCGTCCGCCACTTGCGGGAGGGTGTGGAGCTCGACGATGGGATGACGAGCCCGGCCAAGGTGTCCCTGACGCCCCCCAACCTCCTCCGCCTGGTCATCCACGAAGGTCGCAACCGCCAGATCCGGCGGATGTGCGAGGCCGTGGGCCACCCGGTGGTGCGCCTGGCCCGTTTCCGCATCGGCCCGCTGTCCGATGTCTCGCTGGCACCCGGGCAGTGGCGCCTGCTCGAACCCTCCGAGGTGCGGGCGTTGGAGGAGGCGGCCGCCGATGCGGGAGACGGCCCCCGGTAGCATCACGCCGGTGCTCAGAGCCCTGCGCGGTGCCACCACACTCGACGAGGACACGCCCGATCACGTCCGCCTGCGTGTGGTGGCCCTGCTCGAGGAGATGTTCTCCCGCAACGGCATCGACCACGATCAGCTGGTGAGCCTGGTCTTCACCGCCACCGACGACGTGCACTCGGCCTTCCCGGCCACCGCGGCCCGCACGATCGGCCTGGGCGACGTGCCCATGTTGTGCGCTCGTGAGCTCGACATCACCGGGGGCACCGCCCGGTGCATCCGGGTGCTGGCCCACCTCGACACGACCCTGCCTCGCCACGAGCTGCGCCACGTGTACCTGGAGGGGGCAGCCGGACTGCGGGACGATCTCCCGGGATGACCGCATCGCCGCCCAGGCACCAGCGGCGCGCCGTGGTGGTGGGCACCGGGTTGATCGGCGGATCGATCGGCCTGGCCCTGCGGGCGCAAGGCTGGCACGTCACCGGCAACGACCGTGATCCGGTGCGGGCCGAGCGGGCGTTGGCCCGGGGAGCGCTCGATGCCGTGGGCGAGGATGCGCAGGCCGAGGTCACCTTTGTGGCCACCCCCGTCGGCGCGGTGGCCGGCCAGGCCGAGGTCGCGCTCAAGGGACGCGGTGTGGTCACCGACGTGGGCAGCGTCAAGGCCTCCATCGTCTCCGCGGTCGACGACCCCCGCTTCGTGGGCGGCCACCCCATGGCCGGAAGCGAGCAAGACGGGGTGGAGGGGGCCGACGCCTCACTGTTCTCGGGGTCGGTCTGGGTGCTCACCCCCGTCGCCGGCACCGACCCCGACGCCCACTCCCTGGTGCGTTCGGTGGTCAGCTCACTCGGGGCTGAGGTGGTCGAGCTGGCCCCGGCACGCCACGACGAGTTGGTGGCCGTGGTGTCCCACGTCCCCCACCTGGCCGCCGCCGCCCTCATGGGCCTGGCCGCCGACCGGTCCGAGGAGCACGGCGTGGTGCTGCGCCTGGCCGCCGGCGGCTTCCGGGACATGACCCGGGTGGCGGCGGGCGATCCCGGCATCTGGCCCGACATCTGCGCCGAGAACGCCCCGGCCATCGTCGAACTGCTGGCCGACCTGGAGGCGGCGCTGGGCCGCGTGCGGGCCACGGTCGCCACCGGTGACCGGGAGGCCCTGCTGGCGCTGCTGGGCCAGGCCCGTACCGCCCGCCGCAGCCTGCCCGTGGGCGCCGACAGCACCGCCGACCTGGCCGAGCTGCGGGTCCCGGTGACCGACCGCCTCGGCGTCCTCGCCGAGATCACCACGCTGGCCACCGAGCTCGGGGTCAACATCGCCAGCCTGGAGATCGTGCACTCCGGCGAGGGCGAGGCCGGCGTCGTCATCCTGGTGGTGCGAGCCGAGTTGGTGGGCCGTCTGGCCGAAGCTCTGGCCACCTTGGGCTACCACCCCATCGGCCGGCACCTGGCGTGACGGGACTCGGCGTCACCACCCTCGCCGTCGAGCCCCTTGGTGGTCCCTTCGATACCACCGTCGTGGTGCCCGGCTCGAAGAGCTTCACCAACCGAGCCCTCGTGGTCGCCGCCCTGGCCGGGGGACGCAGCACCCTCGAGGGGGCGCTGCTGGCCGACGACACCACGGCGATGGTGCACGCCCTGGTGGCGCTGGGCATCTCCGTGGACCACGATCCCGAGACCGCCACCATCGTGGTCGAGGGCGTGGGCGGCGTCGTCCCCCCGGGTCCGGCCGAGATCGACGCCCGCCTGGCCGGCACCACCGCCCGCTTCCTGCTCCCCCTCCTCGCCCTGGGATGGGGGCGTTACCGCCTGGACGGGTCCCCCCCGCTGCGGGCCCGGCCCATGGGGCTGTTGGTGCAGGCGCTGCGGGACCTCGGAGCGGTGGTGGAGGACGGGGGCGAGGCGGGGCATCTGCCGGTGACGGTGGTGGCCGATGGTCTCGACGGTGGCTCGGTGTCCATCCCCGGCGACGTGTCCAGCCAGTTCGTGTCCGCCCTGTTGCTGAGCGGCCCGGCCATGGCCCGGGGGGTGCGGGTCGAGGTCGAGGGCGCCCTCGTCTCCCGCCCCTACCTCGATGTCACCTCCGCCACCATGGGCGCCTTCGGTGTCGAGGTCGAGCGGGTCGGCGAGAGGGTGTTCGCCGTCGCGCCTGGCTCCTACCGCGCCGGTCACCACCGCATCGAGCCCGACGCCAGCGCGGCGTCTTACTTCTTCGCCGCCGCCGCCCTCTGCGGTGGGCGGGTGCGTGTCCCCGGGCTGGGCTCGGCGTCGGTGCAGGGCGACCTGGCCTTCGTCGACATCCTGGCGGCCATGGGCGCGAGGGTCCGCCAGGACGAGCACGGTACCGAGGTGGAGGGAACGGGCGGGTTGGTCGGCGTCGACGTCGATCTCGTCGACTGCTCCGACATCGCCCAGACCCTGGCCGTCGTCGCTCCCTTCGCCTCCTCGCCCACCCGGGTGCGCGGTATCGGCTTCATCCGGCGCAAGGAGACCGACCGCATCGCCGCCGTGGTCACCGAGCT
>JAUJLZ010000132.1 GCA_030447125.1 Acidimicrobiales bacterium | reverse complement strand
CGACGGCTCCTACGGCGTGCCCGAGGGACTGGTGTCGTCCTTCCCGGTGACGTGCTCAGCCGGCGAGTGGCGGGTGGTGGACGGCCTGGAGATCGGCGGCTTCTCCCGGACCCGCATCGATGCCTCGGCCGCCGAGCTGGCGGAGGAGCGAGATGCGGTGGCCCGGATGGGCCTGCTGGGCTGAGCGACGCTGTCCCAGCGCCGGGCTTCACCCTGCCCGTGGGGGAGCCGTTCGTCCGGTAGTAGCTACCGGACCAGCTTGGCCTCGATGTTGGCGCAGTCGACCCCGAGGGTGCGGACGTCGGCACTGCCGATCGAGAGCCCCAGAGCGTCGAGGATCGGAACGAGGATGTTGGTGTCGATGCCCTCGGTCACGTCGACCACGAGATCGTTGAAGACGTCGACCGAGAGGAGGCCGAGAAGGTCGAGCTCGGCCCCGATGTCGATGGCCAGTTCGGTGGCCAGGCCGATCGAGGTGCCTCCACTGCTCTGGACGTCAGAACCGTCGTGGGGGCCAAGGAAGGTCAGCGTCTCCGAGCCGGCAGGGATCTGGAAGGTTGCCGTGTCGCTTGCCGAGCTGACGGTGGTGCTGGCGAGCACGCCGTGCTCGGTGACCTTCGCCTGATAGGACGACCGGGCCTCGGACGCCGAACGGTCCACCAGGATGTCGATCTCACTGGCGCTCTCGGGGACCGCACAGCGAATGTCGGTGAGCGACCCGGTCGCCTTGGCTGTCTCGACGACGATGGGCAGGCTGAGGTCGACCTCCAGCTCCACCAGTCCCAGCAGGCTGAGTTTCTCCCCATGGATGTTGGTGTTGAGTCTCAGCTCGACTTGCGCGGTCCGGGCTTGCGTCACCCACTGGCCGTCGGCTCCGAGCTGGGCAGGGCCGACGGCGAATTGAGGGGCTTGAACCACCGACAGCTCCAGATTGGATTGCGTGAGCCCGGGGATTCCGAGCGTCAAGCTCGGCACGGAGATGGTGTTGGTGCCGTTGGCGAGCAGCGCAGCACCGGTGAGGAGGTTGAACACGTTGAACTGAGCGTCTGCTGCTGCCGCCTGGCCGGGCTGTTCGATGCGGACGAGGTCGTCGACGGCCACAAACAGGTTCGGGTCGATGGTGGCAGCGAAGGTCCGCAGCCTTGTCGCCGCCTCTACCGACGCCGGGTCCCCCTTGCTGTCCAGCGCGGTCGCGGTGGCCTGCCCCAGCTTCCGCAGGCTCACGGTGCTGGCGAGCAGTTGGTCAGGGCTACCGAGCGTGGCGTCGGCGTTGGCGATCTGCCTGAACGTCACCGAGGCGACTGCCAAGCCCTGATAGCCGACCAGGTCGAGGTTGATCGGTGAGCTGGTGGCGAACAGGCGCGAAAGCAGCGGGTTCAGCGCCGCCGGTGCCTGGGGGGTCAGAGAGGCCAGCTTGGATCCGATGTCGAAGCTTGCGACGGGCGCGTTGTCGAAGGTGGCGACGGCCTGGGCGCGGACGGTGGTGCCGCCGGGGACGAAGATATGGTCTACGAGGCGCTCGGTCGTCACCCGGACGGCGTTCGCCGTCGCCGGAGCGCTCAGCGTGAAGCCGCCGGCAGGGTCGAAGCTGCCCAGCTCGACCAGCAAGGGCATGTAGCCGGCGGCGGTGGTGGCGTAGCCGTTGCGGTCGGCGCTCTCTTGGGCCAGCTGGTTGGCGGCCGCCTGGGTCGGGCCGCCGGCCTGGATGGCCAACTGCTGGGCTGTGTCGGTGGCGGCCAGGTCCGCCACCACCTGCAGGTCGCGCTTGCGCCAGATGGCTGAACCGACGTCGATGGCCATGGCTGCGGCCAGGACGGCGATGACGATGCCCACGGCGGCGAAGACGAGGACGCTACCTCGTTCGCCCTCCGAGTTGGAGTGGCCCAGGCCGTGGCCGCTCATGGCACGAGCTGGCCCACGGCCGAGGCCGTGAGCTTGTTGGGGAGCACCACGCCAAAAGGCCCGCCGGGCACGATGGGCCCGTTGGCGTAGTCATACTCGAAGACGACCCGGATGCAGTCGCCCGCAGGGGGAGACGGCGGCTGTGGTGCGGGAAGCGGAGGTACGAAGCTGGCGCAGCTGGCCTCTGTCGCCACAACGGTGCTGAAGCCAGGCTTGCCCAGTCCGTTGGTGGAGGCGGCGGCAAAGCTCTCGGCCTCGGCCTCCCTGGCTGCGGGCGTCGCAGCCGAGGAGACCACTGCTGCGCGCACCGCCTCGCCGGCGGCTTGGCCCATGCTCTGGCGCAGGGCGATGGCCATGCCGTAGGCGATGATGCCGTAGAGGACGAAGAACAGCAGGACCACGACGAGGGCGAACTCGACGAGCACCACCCCTCGCTCGTCCCGGCCGTGGGCCCACCGCCCCCTCTTTCGGCTCTGGCTTGCACCTACGCTGCCTCGTCGCGTCGTCATCTGCCCCTCGTCGGTCAGGGCCGGCAGAGCGTGCGCCGGCTTTCACGACCACTATCGGGACCAGGAGGGAGGGTCTTGAGCAGGAATCCGGGCGTTCGCCAAGCGCCCGTTTGACCCCGGCGCCAGCCTCGGTCAAGACAGAGTGCTCAGTAGGTAGTGCGCTCCCGGACTTCGGCAAACACGGCTTCGAGCCCGGCCAGGGCGGGTCCGTGGCGCAACAGGACACCCACGTCGCCTTTCAGCTGAAGGCGGCCGGTGGTGAAGGCCTCCTGGCCGCCCACGACGCCCGTGGCCATGGCCACCGCCGTTTCCCAGTCGATGATGAAGGTGACGTCGACGTGGTCGTCATCGCCAACTCGGAGGGAGATGTTTCCGCCGTGGATGACCACCACGTAGCGAACGTCGCCCTCGGGAGCACCGGTCACGACCTGTTGCACCACCAGGTGCACGCCGGCGGTGGCCTTTGCCAGCTCGACGTGTCCCGTTGCCGCCTCGGACACGTCGGCCATCCACTCGGGGCTGAGGAAGCGGGCCACGGAGGCATCCTCGCAGGCGCCGGCAGCCTCGACCATCGCTACGCTCCTGCGAGTGGATCCTGGTCCCGGGGACGAGGGCCGCCACCGACCCGTGAGCGGCCAGTCCGGCTGGGAGGAGTCGTGGGACTTCGACTTCCACAGCGCCGACGGCAGCCTCGGCGGCTACGTGCGCCTGGGCCTCTGGCCGCAGCAGGGACTGTCGTGGTTCTGGGCCGCGCTGGTCGGCGACGACCGGCCTCTGGTCACCGTCGTCGATCACGAGCTCCCCCTTCCCCGGCCTCTTGGACTCGACCTGCGGGCGGAAGGGCTGTGGACGTCGATCACCTGCGAGACACCACTCGAGCACTGGAGCGTCGGCCTCGAGGCCTTCGGTGTCGCCCTGGAGGATCCCACCGAGGCCTATCGACGCGGGCGGGGCGACCGCACCCCCCTCGGCCTGGATCTGGAGTGGGAGACGAGCGGGCCGGCCGTTGACCACCCTCATCCTGAGGGGTACCACCACCCGTGCGTTGTGCACGGAGAGGTGCTCGTCGGCTCCGAGGTCATCACCTTTGAGGGCTGGGGCGGGCGTACGCACTCCTGGGGTGACAGGCGCTGGTGGGACGCGGCCTGGTGCGTGTCCAGCGGACGGCTCGAGGACGGAGCCAGCTGGCACCGAGATGTCGTCGGGCGTGCGGCTGTGCTCAGTTCCGACGGCTTGTCCTGTCCCGACCGACTTGGCGTCCTTCACCAAAAGGGCGAGGTCGCTGTTGACCCCCGTCACCACGCACCGGTTCGGGTCGTCGCCCCTGATGGCCGCACCAGCCGGCTGGCCCGGTCGCTCTGTCGCTATGTCAGCCCCGAAGCTCACCGGGGATCCGGCTGGACCGAGTGGAACCAGCCCCTGGAGGTCCCGCCATCCTGACCGGGAGGAGCGGACCGGGAGGAGGGACCGGGAGGAGCGGAACCGATCAGCCGAGGGGGAGGTCGACCTCGACCAGGCCGAGATCGATCTCGCCGTCGACGTCACCTCCGTTCCCGCCCCCACCGGAGATGTCGCCGACCGGCGGGTTGAAGGGCTCCATGAGCACGGCCAGGGTGGCGACGTCGAGGACGCCGCTGCGGGGGAGCCCGGCCCGCTCCTGGTAGCGCCGCAAAGCGTCGGTGGTGAGATCGTCCCAGGCGCCGGTGGCGCCCAGCGGGTAGCCGTGCCGGGAGAGCTGGGCCTGGAGCGCCCGTACCTGATCGACCCGCAGCGTGTCGGGCGTCCCCGCTTCCCAGCGGAACTCGGGGGCGGCCTGGAGGGTGTCCCAGATGGCCTGGTTGGCGTGCTGCCACGACCAGAACGACACGCCCGCAGCGCCCGCCTGCTGAGCAGCGCTGAGGAAGCGTTGGATCTCCTCTGGCGGTGGAGGGCCCGGCCGTCCGCCCTCGGGGGCGCCGTCGTAGGCCTGGCCTATGGGCAGCACCGGCTTGCCGAAGGAGATGAGGAAGCCGACGTCGTTGCTGACGTCGGTGTCAGGCTGGCGGTTGAGCCAGTAGGTCATGGGGGCCACGGCGTCGAAGTGGGGGATGACGGCGGCGTAGGGGTAGCGGACCTGCATCTGGGTCGACGGCCGGGGCACGACGGCCACCAGGGGGTAGGCGGCACCGACCGACTCCCGGAGCCGCTGCCCATAGGCGCCGGCCCCCTCGGCGCTGAGGTTGGTTCCCTCTGACGCCGTCTCGATGTCGGCGGCGAAGCCGTCGAGGCGGTCGCCGCTCGGGGTGGTGTAGGTGATGGCGGTTACCGCCCGGGTCACGTCGGAGTCGACATCGTCCAGGTAGGGGAAGTCCCACCCGTAGACCCGGATGCCGGCGGCGTGGGCCTTGGGCAGGAGCTCGTCCATGTACCGCTGGGCGTAGAAGCCGCCGCGAGAGGAGCCGGTGCGCAGGTAGACGTGGGTGAGGCCGACCTGCTGGGCCCGGGCGACCAGGGCGTCGACGTTGCCGCCTTCGATCTCCTCAGGGATGTACAACCACATCCCCATGCCGAGGGGTAGGGCGCCGACGCCGGTGGGGACGATCGGGACCCGCGTGTCCCCGGGCATCACCAGCGGTGGGGCCGGCGTAGCCGCCATCACCTCGGAACGCGACAGGCGATGCAGGCGGGGCGTTCCGGCCGGTTGGGTCGCCACCCCGGCCGTGGACAGCGCCGGCGCCGGGGGAGTCAGAGACGAGATCCGGTGCAGGCGGGGCACCTCGAGAACCTCGCCGGCCCGGGCCGACTCGTGGACATGGGCGTGGGTCTGGCCGTGGGCGTGTCCTTCGCCCGCCTCGCCCCCCCCGACCGCCCCTGGTTCGGTTTGAGCGCTGGGCTCCGCGGTCAGCGGCGACGGGACGATGCCGGCGGGGGCGCCGTCCGCCCGGTCGACCAGGGTCGGCTGTACGCCCAGGACGACGGCGGGGCCAGCTACGGCCTCGACCTCGGGCACGGCGGCCATGGCCAGGAAGCCGAGCGAGGCCAAGGTGGCCGAGGCCAAGGCCAGCCCGGCAGCGGCGGCGGCGTGGCCCGGTCGGGGGAAGGTCCGCCGGAGCTCCTCTCCCGCCGAGAGACGAAGCTTGATGAGGGACGAGGAGACGCTGGCGATCGAGGCACCCAGGGGCCCGAGGAGCTCAGCGTCGTCGAGGGCCTCACGTTCGGTGTCGGCCCTGGGTGCGAGAGCCGGGCCGAGCGGGGCCAGGCGCGGCGGTCGTAGGAGAGGCATCTCGCTCCGTCATGTCGGTGCTGTGCGTGGGAAACTGGTGACGGAGCGTCATCTTTGCCCGTCGGTCGGGCATGGTGGCAGACCTCTCGGAGAAAATCAGCAAAAACTCAAGATTTTTGCTCCTGTAACCGGATCGTCAAACAAGCCATCAGACGCGATCGGCCAGGATGACCCGTTTCACCTCCTGGATGGCCTGGGTCACCTTGATGCCCCGGGGGC
>JAUJLZ010000131.1 GCA_030447125.1 Acidimicrobiales bacterium | reverse complement strand
GGGGAGTGGGCCCGCCCCGTCGCCCTCGCCGGCGAGCAGCTCCTGGCCGTGCTGGATCCCCTCGCCCCTCTCTTTCCCGAGGGCGGCCTGCGCCGGGGATCGACGGTCATGGTCGAGGGGGGGGCAGGTGCCACCTCGCTGGCCCTGGCCCTGGGCGCGGCCGCCTCGGTCAAGGGGTCGTGGGTGGCCGGGGTTGGCCTGGCTTCACCCGGACTGCTGGCCGCAGCCGAGCTGGGGGTGGCCCTGGAACGGGTGGTGGTGGTCCAGGCCCCTGCGGACAGGTGGGCCACAGTGGTGGCCGCGCTGCTCGACGCCGTCGACCTGGTGTGGGCCGGGCTGGCCCGCCGGGTGTCACCCGGCGATGCCCGGCGCCTGGCCGCCCGGGCTCGGGAGCGGGGCTCGGTCCTGGTGCCGCTGGCCCCTTGGGTCCCGGGGTCCGGCGGTTCCCGAGCGGCGCGCGGCGCCGGTCCCGTCGGTGGTGCGCCCGACGGCAGCGCCCCCGACGGCAGCGCCCGGCTTTCAGGCGGCAGTGCTTGGCCCGTACCGGCCGACGTCCGCCTGCGCACCGTCGTCTCGTCACCCTCGTCGGGCTGGGTCGGCCCTACCGGCGACGGCGCCGGGCGCCTGGAGGCCCGCCGGGTGGAGGTGGTGGCCGTCGGCCGGGGAGCGTCGGCTCGGGAGCGTCGGGTGGCCCTGTGGCTGCCCGGTCCCCACGGTGGAGTGGCGCCGGCTGATCCAGGTCCGACCCCCCTCCGTTCTTTGTCGCATTAGCGCTGTCCCGGGTGGTCAAGGCGACAAAGAACGATGGTGGAGCGGGAGGGGGAGCGGTGACCGTCGCCGGCGGGGAGGCACCGGTGCGCACGCTGGTGGTGTGGTGCCCCGACTGGCCGATCGTGGCCGCCGGTCGGGATGCCGATGCCGCGGTGGCGGTGATGGCCGCCGGGGCGGGGGAGCGGGGTCGGGTGGCGGCCTGCTCGGCTGGGGCCCGGGCTCAGGGCGTGCGCCGGGGCCTGCGCCGGCGGGAGGCGGAGGGACGCTGTCCCGGCCTGGAGGTGATTGCCGCCGACATCGACGGCGAGGCCCGGGCCTTAGAGGCCGTGGCTGGCGCTGTGGCCTCGCTCACCCCTCGGGTGGAGGTGCTGCGCCCCGGTGCCCTGGCCCTGCCCACCCGGGGCCCCTCGCGCTACTTCGGGGGCGACGAGGCCCTGGCCATTCGGGCCGCCGCCCTGGCCGACGCTGCCATGACGGGGCTGACGGGGCTGACGGGGGGGGAGGCCCGGTGCCGGGTGGGCGTCGCCGACGGGCTCTTCGCCGCCGTGCTGGCGTCCCGCCGGGGACTGGTGGTCGAACCCGGAGCCAGCGCCGCGTTTCTGGCTCCTCTGCCGGTGGCCGTCCTCGAGCACGCCGACCCGCAGGCTGACTCACCGACCGAGCTGAGCGAGCTGGTCGGGCTGTTCCGGCGGCTGGGGCTGCGCAGCCTGGGTGACGTGGCCGGCGTCCCTCCCGCCACCCTGGCCGGGCGCTTCGGCCCCGCCGGCGCCCGGGTCTCCCGACTGTGCCGGGGCCTCGACGACCGTCCCCCTCGCCCCCGGATCCTGCCCCCCGACCTCAGTGTGGTCGCCGAGCTCGACCCTCCGGCCACCCAGGTGGAGGCGGCCGCCTTTGTGGCTCGCAGCCTGGCCGGGGAGCTGGCCGAGCGCCTGGCCGCACGAGGCCTGGCCTGTGCCCGGGTGTGCATCGAAGCCGAGACCGAGCACGGCGAAACCCTGTCGCGGCGGTGGCGCACCGAGGGTCTGGTGCTTGCCCCGGCCCTGGTGGAGCGCACCCGTTGGCAACTCGACGGGTGGTGCAACGGGACGGCGGCGCCGCAGTCGACCGAGGGGCAGTCCAGTGAAGGACGGCCGAGCGGGGGGCAGTCCACCGGGCGGCAGTCCACCGGGGGGCACTCCGCCGAGAGGCGACCGAGCGCGGGGCGACCGAGCGGGGGAATCAGCGTGCTGCGCCTGGTGCCCGAGGAAGTCATGGCCGACCGGGGCCGCCAGCTCGGTTTTTGGGGTGGAGCCACGGCGGCCGACGAGCGGGCGGCCCGGGGGATCGCCCGGCTCCAGGGGTTGCTGGGCCCCGAGGCGGTGGCCGTGCCCCGGCGCCGGGGTGGGCGGGGACCGGCCGAGCAGGTGGTGCTGGTGGCCGCCCACACCGGCCTCCGCTGGAAAGACGACGAACGGGCCGCAGGCCAGCGGGCTGGCGACAAGCGGGCTGGCGACAAGCGGGCTGGCGACAAGACTTCCGCCCCGTGGCCGGGTCGACTTCCGTCGCCCGCCCCCGCCCTGGTCCACGAGAACCCCCTGGCGGCCGAGATCATCGCCGACACGGGGGAGGCCGACAGGGCAGAGGCTGACCGGGGGGAGGCCCACAAGGCAGAGGCACTGTCGGTCACCGGCCGGGGCCTGCTCACTGCCGCACCGCAACGGGTGTCGCTAGCCGGTGGGCCCTGGACCGAGGTGGTGGCCTGGGCCGGTCCCTGGCCAGTGGACGAGCGGTGGTGGGACCCTGGCACCCGTTCACGTCGGGCCCGCATCCAGGTGGTCACCGCTGGAGGCGACGCCTACCTCCTGGCCCTGGCCGGCGGCCGCTGGGTCCTGGAAGCGACCTACGACTGAGGAATCAGCGCCACTCGCCGGCAGGTGCGGCTGCAGGGAGAAAACGGACGCCGGAACGGGCGGGATCATCGGCGGGTGACGGGAGGTAGAGGTCGTCGGGAGAAGCGGGCTCGCCGGCAGGTTCGGCCGAGGGAAGGTAGAGGTCGTCGGGAGAAGCGGGCTCGCCGGCAGGTTCGGCCGAGGGGAGGTAGAGGTCCTCGGGAGGAGTGGGATCGCCGGCAGGTTCGGCCGAGGGGAGGAAGAGGTCGGCGGGAGGAGCGGGCTCAGCGAGGTCGGCCCCGGCCTCGGGCTGCTGCGAAGGGCGAGCACCCAGCTCGTCGAGCACCAACTCGATCAGGGCCAGGCGGTCATCGACGTCGAGGCCGAGCTGGCCCAGCACCTGACCCAGGTCGGCGACGTGGCGCTCGGTCGAGGCCCGAAGCCGGGACTGGGTGGCCACCTGCTCGGTCAGCACGCTCAGGGACTTTTCCAACCGGGCCACCTGGTGGGCCAGATCGTCGATGGTCGGGGTCGTACCGTTGGCGGGGACGGTCCGGGCACCGGCGAAGGTGGGCTCGGCCCCATTGCCATGAGCGCCATTGGACTGGGCACCGTCGTCCGTAGCACCGTGGACCTGGCCGCCGTTGGCGTGGGAGCCGTTGACCGGCACCCCGATGGGAACCGCAGCACTGGCGCCGATGAGTTGGAGCCCACCCTTGGTGTCATAGTTGGGCCGCTCAGGGGCGTCGAGCCTGGGACCTCGTTTCCACACCGACTCACAGCCCGCCTCGAACCGGCCGGGGCACACCGTGCCGCAATCGGGACAGGCGCACGACGTCCGGCCGGCCACCATGGGGTGGCTGCACAGGGACTCGATCTCAAGGCCGAACTCGTGGCACCAACCCATCGCACCATGATAGGGCCTGCCAACGACACTGGTTGACCTCTGTGGGCATTCGACTCTCCGGCCGGACCGGGCCAACCTCGAACGGTACGCTCGGGCCGGTGATGACCAGCAGCGACTCGGGCCAACTTGACGTGCGCGACTACCTCGCCATCGTGCAGCGCCGCAAGCTCACCATCCTGGTGACGGTGGTGGTCGTGGTCGCGAGCGCGCTGGCCGTCTCCTTCCTGCAGACCCCGGTGTACCAAGCCGCCGCCGAGTTGGTGTTCGAGGTCCGCCCGACAGAGGCCCTCCTCGCTCCCGAGGGCGGGGTCATCGGTCCCCAGGTGGCCACGGAGATCGAGGTGATGCAGTCCCGCTCGGTGCGCGAGGCCGTGGCCCAGGAGCTGGGAGCCGAGCCCAACGTGAGCGTGGCTCCGGTGAGTGACACCAGAGTGGTCGCCATCACCGCCGAGAGCACGATGCCGGCGGAAGCGGCCCGCACCGCCAACGTCTACGCCGAGACCTACATCGCCACCCGACGCGACCAACTGATCGCCGAGCTCTTGGCGGCCGGCGAGCAGGTGCAGATCAAGGTGGACGAGTTCGACCAGCAGATCCAGGCGCTCGACCAGCCCCTGGCCGATCTCGATGCCCAAATCGGCGTTGCCGAGCCAGCATCCCGTCAGGCCCTCCTAGCCCAGCGGGCCCGGCTCGAACAGGAGACCAGCACCGAACGGGCCGGGCTCCAGGCCCGTCGGGAGAGCTACGCCAACCAGCTCGACCAGCTCCAGTTGGCCCGCAACCTGACCGAGACCGGCGGCGTCCGGCTGGTATCCAGGGCCGTCGAGCCGAGTGAGTCGGTACGACCCACGCCCGCCCGCAACGGCCTCTTGGCTTTGGTGGTGGGGCTCATGCTCGGGGTCGCTTTTGCCTTCCTGCGCGAGAAGCTCGACGACACCGTCAAGAGCAAGGAGGAGCTGGAACGGGCGACGGATGGCCTTGCCATCCTCGCTCTCATCCCGTCTCTGGTCGAATGGAAGGATCGCACCCGCCCACAGGTGGTGTCGCTGGACGACCCGTCGTCGTCGATCGCCGAGGCCTACCGGTCGTTGCGCACGTCGGTCCAGTTCATCGGGCTGCAGCATCCGGTGCAGGTCATCCAGATGACGAGCCCCAACGCCTCCGAGGGCAAGACCACGACCCTGGCCAACCTCGGCGTGGCGTTGGCCAGTTCCGGGGCACGAGTCATCATCGTGTGCTGCGACCTCCGGCGCCCACGCGTGCACGAGTTCTTCGGCCTGACCAACACCACGGGGTTCACCTCGGTGCTCCTGGGTGAGATCCCCCTGTCGGCCTCCCTGCAGAGCGTCCCGGGACAGAAGCGGCTGGCCTTGCTGGCCTCGGGCCCGCCGCCTCCCAACCCTTCGGAGCTCCTCGCCTCGCAGCGGACGGCTGAGGTGCTGGCTGCGTTGCGCTCGGAATGTGATGTCGTGCTGGTCGACAGCCCACCCGTGCTGCCCGTGACCGACAGCCTGGTGCTCTCCCGGGCGGTGGACGCCACCATCCTGGTGGGTACGGCCGGGCGCACTACGAGCAAGGAGTACCACCGGGCGGTGGAGCTCCTCCGACAGGTCGACGCCCCGGTGATCGGCTCGGTGCTCAATGGCGTCGACGAGGAAGGCCTCTACGGCTTCGGCTACGGCTACGGCTACTACCGCTCCGAGGAGGAGATGACGGCAGCAAGCAATGGCGAGACGGCCGGACGCAACGGTGGCGGGAAGGCCCCTAAGGGGATCAAGGCCACGATCACGGCTGGCTCGTCCAGGCGCCGCTGACCACCAGTTCGCCATCGACGACGGTAGGAAGACTTCGGTCGTCGCTACGCAGAGGCCCAGGCGTTGGCGGCTATCAAGGCGCTGGAAGGAAGTGGGTTCACCCGTACCCAGACGGATCTGGGGGTGATCAAAGCGTGGCCGCTTGGCCGCCGTCGGTTCGAGCCGTCAAATCAGAGCCGCTCAAAACCTGACCAAGGTAGGGCGAGAGTGGTGAGCGAGCCTACTACTTCGAGCTGCTCGCCCCTCGGGCGGCCCGCCGGTTGCGCTCCACGAGTGTCAGAAGGAAACCACCCGCCGCAAGCGCAGCACCGATCTGGACGAGGGGAGCGGTGCTGTCCGCACCGGTCTTCGGCAGCTTGCCGCTGGCCGACTCCTGCTTGTCCTGGACGGCCTTGACCTTCTGCACCTTGGCAATAACCTGCTGGCCGGGAGCGCCGGGAGCGCCGGGAGCGCCGGGAGCGCCGGGGGCGCCAGGAGCGCCGGGGGCGCCGTCCTCGCCGTCCTCGCCGTCCTCGCCGTCCTCGCCGTCCTCGCCGTCCTC
>JAUJLZ010000130.1 GCA_030447125.1 Acidimicrobiales bacterium | reverse complement strand
ACCAGCACGTAGTAGCCGGGCTGGCCCTCGGGCACGCTGAAGGTGGCCGAGATGTTCCCAGCGGCGTCAGGCGTGGTCTCGGCCAGGACGGGGCCGTCAGCGCCGTTCCAGGTGAGGACCACGGGCATGACGGGCTGGTCTGCAGCCCGAGGGGTGCGGAACGAAGACCCGGTCACGGTGACGGTGTCGCCCACACCGCCGCTGGCGGTGCTGAGGTTGAGTGTGGCGAGGTTGGTGCACGCGAAGGCGGCCATGGCGGTGAACGCCATAGCGGCGACGGCGGTACCGAAGAACGCTGCACCCTTCTTCTTCAGATTCATAGAGCTCCTCCTGGATGTCGGGAGCGCTGCCACTAGATGACGGGCGCCCGGTTTCTGTGAGCTTCAGTCTGCCACATCTTCCTACGGCTTGCAATAGCTGTTGGCCGGCTGCAGCCTCTGTACTTCTACCTGTCGCTTGTATCTATTATGGAGGCATCTAGTCTGCCCGCCCTGACCAGCGCCTTTGTCAGCACGTGCCCTTCGCGATCACTCTCTGCAGGTTCCTACGACGGCGCGTGGTCCTCGGTCGGGGGTTTGCGTCCGCCGCCAAAAGCGAACAACATTGTTGTCCATCATCGACCCGGCCGCCTCGGCCGGGTCCCGAAAACGGAGGCATCCGGAATGCTGAGCAGAAACCTGGGCGGGTCGTTGGGCATCGTGGCCGTCGGGGTGATCCTCGGGATCATCGGGTTCGCGGCCGGTCTCAACTTCCTGCTGATCCCGGCACTGATCATCACCGTGATCGGGGGGGGGATCCCCTTCTACCAGTCGCTGCAGACCAAGTAGCGCCCAGGCGGGGAGGACGGGTGGGAGGGGCGCGCCCGGAGGCTTGATACGCTGACGCTCAGGTTTCTTTCTAGCGGTCGTGCGATCACGGCGCGGTCGCCCCGCAGCCACCCGCAGCCAAAGGAGGTCCAGGCATGGCCTCGGCGTTCGATCCCAAGCGTTGGACGATAAAGACCCAGGAAGCCTTTCAGGCCGCCACTGACGTCGCCCGCGCCGAGCACCATCCCGAGGTCGTCCCCGAACACCTGCTGGCGGCCATGGTCGACCAGGAAGACGGTGTCGTCGTCCCCATCCTCGAGAAGGTGGGGGTCGCTCCCCTCGCTCTGCGTCACCGGCTCGCTGACGTGGTCGCCCGCCTTCCCCACTCCTACGGCGCCGAATCCCAGATCGGCCGGGCCCTGCGCGACACCATGGAGGCCGGTGATGCCGCCCGTTCCGAGTTGGGCGACGACTACCTGTCGACCGAGCACCTCCTGCTGGCCATGGCCGACCTGGTGGGGGTCGGGCGTGAGAGCCTCCTCGCTGCCCTGCGAGACGTGCGTGGCAGCCACCGAGTCACCAGTGCCACCCCCGAGGACACCTACCGAGCCCTGGAGCGCTACGGGCGTGACCTGACCGAGGCAGCCCGAAGCGGTCAGCTCGACCCGGTCATCGGCCGGGACGAAGAGATCCGTCGGGTCATCCAGGTCCTCTCCCGGCGCACCAAGAACAACCCGGTGCTCATCGGCGAGCCGGGTGTGGGCAAGACCGCGATCGTCGATGGCCTGGCCCGGCGCATCGTCGAGGGCGACGTCCCTTCGAGCCTCGAGAACAAGCGGGTCATCGCCCTCGATGTGGCGGCCATGGTGGCCGGCGCCAAGTACCGGGGCGAGTTCGAGGAGCGGCTCAAAGCCGTCCTCAAAGAGATCACCGACGCCGAGGGCCAGGTCATCACCTTCGTCGACGAGATGCACACCGTGGTGGGCGCGGGGGCAGCCGAGGGGGCCATGGACGCCGGCAACATGATCAAGCCCATGTTGGCTCGCGGCCAGCTCCGGATGATAGGGGCGACGACGCTCGACGAGTTCCGCAAGCACGTGGAGAAGGATCCCGCCCTCGAGCGGCGTTTCCAGCAGATCCTGGTGGGTGAACCCAGTGTGGAGGCCACGGTCGCCATCCTGCGGGGTCTCAAGGAGCGCTACGAGGTGCACCACGGGGTGCGCATCCAAGACGCAGCCCTGGTCGCCGCCGCCGTGTTGTCCGAGCGTTACATCACCGGTCGGTTCTTGCCCGACAAGGCCATCGACCTCATCGACGAGGCCGGCAGCCGGCTGCGCATCGAGATCGACTCGATGCCCACCGAGATCGACGTGGTCGAGCGGCGCATGCGCCAGCTCGAGATCGAGCGGGTGGCTCTCGAAGCTGAATCCGACACCGCGTCGCACGAACGGCTGGCCCGCATCGACGAGGAGCTGGCCAACCTGGCCGAGGAGGCCGGGGCCATGAAGGCCCACTGGACCGCGGAGCGGGACACGATCGGGACGATCCGTTCTCTCAAGGAGGACCTGGAGGCCCGCCGGCTCGACGCCGAGCGCTGTGAGCGCGAGGGGGACCTGGCCAAGGCCGCCGAGATCCGCTATGGCGAGCTCCCCGACCTCGAGCGCCAGGTCGAAGAGGCCTCCTCGCGCCTGGCCGAGCTTCAGGCCACCCGCCAGATGCTCAAAGAGGAGGTCGACGAGGAGGACGTGGCCGAGGTGGTGAGCAAGTGGACCGGTGTTCCCGTCAGCCGGCTCATGGAGGGCGAGGTGGCCAAGCTCGTGCGCATGGAGGAGGTCCTCCACGGCCGGGTGGTGGGCCAGGACGACGCCGTGCACGCCGTGGCCAGCGCCATCCGTCGTAGCCGAGCGGGGCTGGCGGATCCCGACCGGCCCATCGGCTCGTTCCTGTTCCTCGGTCCCACCGGCGTGGGCAAGACCGAGTTGGCCCGGGCCCTGGCCGAGTTCCTCTTCGACGACGAGCGGGCCATGGTCCGCATCGACATGGGCGAGTACCAGGAGAAGCACACCGTAGCCCGCCTCATCGGCGCCCCTCCCGGCTACGTGGGCTACGACGAGGGGGGCCAGCTCACCGAGGCGGTGCGCCGGCGCCCCTACGCAGTGATCCTGCTCGACGAGATCGAGAAGGCCCACGCCGACGTCTTCAACGTGTTGCTCCAGGTGCTGGACGACGGCCGCCTGACCGACGGCCAGGGGCGGACCGTCGACTTCACCAACGCCGTGCTGGTCATGACCTCCAACCTGGCCGTGGACCCCCGCGACTTCTTCAAGCCCGAGTTCGTCAACCGCATCGACGAGATCATCCGGTTCCGCTCCCTCACCGAGGCCGACCTGGCCCAGGTGGTGGAGATCCAACTCGGCCACCTTCAGCGTCGCCTGGCCCGTCGCCGGCTCGGGCTGGTGGTCGACGACGACGCCCTGGCCTGGCTGGCTGAGCGGGGGTACGACCCCGACTACGGTGCCCGACCGCTCAAGCGGGTGATCCAGCGCGAGATCGGCGATCGCCTGGCCATCGCCCTGCTCGAAGGAGACTACGTGGAGGGCGACACCATCTCGGTCACGGTGAGCGACGATGAGCTGGCCCTGGCCCCGGCCCCATCTGGCTAGCTGCAACGAGCATGTACTGACCCGCGAAGGGGTGGTACTACCCTGGAGAGCGGCCATGAGCACGACGTCGTGAGCATCCACGCCTCGCTCGAACCGCCCGAGGTCCTGGTCAGCCACTCGGGCCTGGCCGGCGCTGTCCTGCACCTGGCCAACGAGGGGGATCATCCGGTCGACCTCCGGATCGACATCACCGGAGAAGCGGCCGCCTGGTCGTGGGTCACCCCGGCCACCCTGACCCTTCCTGGGGGTGGCACAGCCGAGGTGAAAGCCACCTTCAGGGCGCCTCGCTCCCCCCTCCCCCCTGCCGGACCGCTTCCGGTCGGGCTGCGCATCAGCGTGGCGCGAGGAGCAGACGTAGCGGTCCTCGTGGAGGGGACGCTCGACGTTGCCCCCTTCACCGACCTCTTCGCCACCATCGACCCACCGGTCGCTGCGGGTGCTCGCCACGGCCGTCACACCCTCACCCTGGCCAACCGGGGCAATGCCACCGTGGCGGTATCCCTGGCCGGCGCGGGCGTGGACGGCAAGCGGTCATCTGAGGAAGGGGTGGACGTCGAGATCGAACCGAGCCGAGTGTCGATCGCCTCGGGAGCCAACGCCACGGCGACCGTCACCGCTCGCACCCGTTCGACCTTTGTGCGGGGAGAGCCCCGCGACCACCGGGTGCGGGTGGAGGCCCTGGTCGACGGTGAACCCGCCGCCACCGTCGGGGCCATCTTCCGCCAGCAGCCGGCGACACCAGGATGGCTGCCCCGGGCCGGGGTGGGCCTGGCCGCGTTGGTGGTCCTGGCCATCGCGGCCCGGATGACCGTGCTGGCTCCGAGCCACGACCCCGCCACGGTGGTCGACGAAACCGCCGTGGCCGTCGACGACGAGTGCCCGGCCGAGGACCACCTCGGTGGCATCAACCACGGCCAGGCCGAGGCTTTGGGCGCCTCCGGCTACGCCTTCCTCTACGCCGACGCCAGCGGGTGCAACCCCATCCGCTTCCCCGCGTGCCAGCCCGTCCACTACGTCATCAACGACGCCCTGGCTCCGCCCGGCGCCGTCGACGACGTGCACGGCGCCATCGACCGCCTGGCCGAGGCCACGGGCCTGACCTTCATCTACGACGGCACCACCGACGAACCTCTCGACGTCGCCCGTCCCGCCTACCAACCCGAGCGCTACGGGGAGCGTTGGGCGCCGATCCTCATCGGTTGGTCAGCCCTCGGTGCCGGCTCGGGCCCCGACGCCGCTGGTGACGACATCGTCGTGGCCGGCCGGGGAAACCCCATCCGGGTGGCCAACAGCCTGGTGAGCGGGGTCCTCGAGCTCAATGCCGACGTCGTCTTGAACCGGGACACCCAGGAGCGCCTACCCGGTGGCTTCGGTGAGGGCATCACCCGCGGCCGGGTGCTGCTCCACGAGTTGGGCCACGTGATGGGCCTGGGCCACGTCGCCAGCGAAGCGCAGCTCATGTACCCCGAGCTGGCCGAGCACACGTCGAGCACCGCCGAGTTCGGCGTGGGCGACCGGGTCGGCCTGCGCCTCGTGGGCCGCGAGGCCGGCTGCTCGGAGGCGCCACCCTTGCCGAGCGCTTCGGGTTAGCCCCCGCTGGCGGTCGTCGTGGTGAGGAACCGGGTGATGCTGGTCACCGCCTCTGCCGACCGCCTGGTGACCACGGTGGGGGCGCCGCCGTGGCCGTGGGCGGACGCGCTCGGTTGGCCAGCGTCGGACCCGCCGGGCGAGGGGTCCACGATCGACAGCGTGGGCCCGGCGTCGGGGGCGAGGACCACCCCGGCCTCAGGCCCGAGGGCGCCGGCCAGGGCGTCAGCATCAGCCGCAGTGATGCCGGTGGCCGCACCTCCGCGCACGATCAGGGTGGGCACGTCGACCTGGCGGGCCAGGGCGACGGGATCGAGGGAGAAGAGGTCCTCGAGGTAGCCCTGCTGAGTGGCGGGGAAGTAGTCACGCACGAACGGTGAGAGCTCGGTCGTCTCGGGGAGCGGCTCACCGGCGAGCAGCCCTCCGACCACCGCCTGCAGACCGGCGACCTCCTCCTCGTGCCCCGAGTTGTTGAAGTCGTCGGTGAACACCTGCAGCAGTGGTCGTCCGGGGACCGACACCAGGACCAGGCTGGAGACACGAGGGTCGTCAGCGGCCAGGGCGAGGCCGACCAGACCGCCTTCTTCGTGGCCGACCACGGCGATGCGCTCGGCATCGACCTCGGCCCGTCCGGCCAGGAAGCCCACGGCGGCGGCGGCATCGGCCACCATGTCGTCGAACGCCAGCGGCTCTTCGGGCGGGAGGACGCTCTGACCGGTCCCCCGTTTGTCGTAGCGCAGCGTGGCCATGCCGGCGTCGACGAAGGTCTGGCTCAGATCGGCATAGAGCGTGTCGGGGACACCGGCGGGAGCCAGCAGACCGTCCCGGTTCGTCGGTCCGAAGCCGG
>JAUJLZ010000129.1:2821-5934 GCA_030447125.1 Acidimicrobiales bacterium | reverse complement strand
TAGAGCACCGCCCTCCGGAGGCGGGTGCGTAGGTTCGAATCCTACCGGGGGCGCCAGCCAGGCCAGCCAGCCAAGACGAGCCCGGCTCGGTCGGGTTCGGAGCCGGGTCAGGATCGGCGGCATACCATGGCCGCGGTGGAGCGAAGCACTACCCTCGATGCCGAGCCCGGCAGCGTCAGGGCCGCCAGGCGTTTCGTCGTCGAGGCGCTCGTGGCCTCAGGTCACCCCGACGACGCCGACACGGCCCAGTTGCTGGTGTCTGAGATCGTCACCAACGCCGTCCTGCACGCTCGTTCCCGTGCCGATCTGTGCGTGCAGATCGAAGGTGGTCGCCTGCGGGTGTCGGTGCGCGACACCAGCACCCTGCTGCCCACCCCCCGGACCCACGACCGGGAGTCTCAGACCGGGCGCGGGCTCGAGCTCGTCGAGCTGCTGTCGCATCGGTGGGGAGCGGAGCCGGACGACGGTCCCGAGCCGCAGCAGGGGGGCAAGTCGGTCTGGTTCGAGCTCGAGCTCGACCGGCCCGTCGTCGCGTTCGCCCCTGGGCCCGAGGCGCTCCCGGACCCTGACACGAGCCCCGATCAGCAGGCTCGCTCGGTTCAGGTCTGCCTCGAGGGCGTTCCCCTGTCGTTGCTCCGGAAATCTCAGGAGCACCGCGAGGGACTGATTCGTGAGTCCGTGCTCATGACGCTCGACGATGGCGACGCCACCGCCGTTCCCGCCCGACTGGTGGCGCTCAGCGAAGAGCTGGCCGGCAGCTTCGCCAACGAGTCCGCTTCGGTGCAAGCCCAGGCCGACGTCGCTGAGCGGCGGGGGGACCTCACGGTGGACCTCCTGATGGAGGTACGGCCGGGGGCGGTGGAGGCCATCGCCCGGGTGTTCGACCTCCTGGAGGAGGCCGATCGCTACTGCGCCGAGGGGGCGCTGCTCACCTTGGCCGCCTCCGACGCCGTGCGGGCGTTCCGACGTTGGTGTGCGAGGGAGATCAACTCGCAGTTGGGAGGTGGGGTGCCCAACCGGTGGCACGATCGATGAGATCGGCAGTGGTGCTCCGACGCTGCTGAAGATGGCGCTTCATCACGCCCCGTCGCCTGTCGCCAGGAGCTCCAGGGCCACGTCCATGAGGGCGCTGTTGGCCCGTCGCTGGGCCTCGGCCTCCTCGGGGAGGAAGGGGTCGAGCCAGCTACGGCGACGTAGGAGGTCGTCCCAGGCGAAGAGGAGCGACACGGCGCGCAGGCCGAAGGCCGTAGCTGCGCTGAACACCGCCGAGGTCTCCATGTCGACGGCGAGGTGGCCGGTCTCGCTCCAGGCGGCCACCCGCTCGGGAGGCTGGGCCAGCAGGGCCGAGGTGGTGAACTGCAGCCCCCGGTGGACCCGGAAGCCCCGGCGTACGAAGGCGGCCTCGGCGGCATCCACCAGGCCGCGGTCGGCGAGGGACTGCCCCTGTCCGCCGTAGTACTGCGACGCCCCCTCACCGATGGTGGCCCGCTCGGGTAGCACGATGTCGCCGGTGGCGATCCCGGGCTGCAGGGTCCCGCACGACCCGATCTGGACGACGATGGGCGAACCCAACTCTGCGCACACGTGCACGGGTTCGACGGCACGGGGTGCGCCGTATGCACAGGAGAACAACACCGCAACGCCCTGGTGGTGACCCAGGTGGAACTCGGGGAAGGCCAACTCGCGCACGTCGTCGAGCAGGGCCAGGCGGGCCAGGTTGCGCTCCGCCCGCCACCAGGAACCCTCGAGCACCACGAGGCGGGGGATGTCGGCGGCGTCGAGCCCGAGGGCGACCAACCACTCCTCTCGCGTCACCAGCCGCCTCCGTGGTACAACACCGGGGTCTACGTTCTAGTCGCGATTGAAATAGCGAGGGGGTTGGGATGGGTACCAGCGACGACCACGTCGCCATCTTGGGGGCGGGGCCAACGGGGCTGGAAGCAGCGCTGGCCGCCGTCGACAGCGGTCGGTCCTTCACGGTCTACGAGACGTCCTCAGAGGTGGCGGGCAACGTCCGGGCATGGGGCCACGTGCGCTTGTTCACCCCCTGGGACCTGAACGTCTCGCCCCGCATGGCCGCCCACCTCTCGGCCGCAGGCGTCGACGTGCCCACCGGTGACGAGTGCCCGACCGGCGCCGAGCTCGTCGAGCGCCTCTTGGGTCCGCTGGCCGCCCTGCCCGAGGTGGCCCCCCACCTGCGTCTGGGTGCCCGGGTGGTAGGCGTCGGGCGACATGGACTGCTCAAGCACGAGGAGATCGCCACGGCTGCGCGAGCCGTCCGCCCGTTCCGCCTCCTGGTGCAGACCGACGGCGGCGAGGAGGTGGCTAGCGCACGCGTGGTGCTCGACTGCTCAGGTACCTACGCCAACCCCAACACCCTAGGTGACGGCGGCATCCCTGCCCCTGGTGAGCGGACCCTCGACGCCGAGATCGTGCGCACCCTGCCCGACTTCGACGCCGAGCCCGACCGCTGGTGTGGGAGCCGGGTCCTCCTCGTGGGCACCGGCGCGTCGGCCCAGACCGCGGCCCGCTCGCTGGCCGCCCTCGCTGCCGGTGACCGCTCCACCGAGGTGGTGTGGGCGGTGCGCGACCCGGCGCCCACCTGGGGTGCGGTGGATGACGACCCGCTGCCGGCCCGGGCGTCGCTGGCGGCCGAGGCCGCCCGTCTGGCCTCCGGAGCGCAGGCCGAGGTGACGGTGCGCACCGGTGTGGCCGTGGAGGGCCTGGCCCGGGAGGACGGTCGCATCCGGGTCACCCTGCGCAGCGATGCCGGCGACCGGGACGATGTGGCGGTCGACCGCGTGTTGGCCCTCACCGGCTACGTGGGCGACCACGGCCTCTACCGCCAGCTCCAGGTGCACGAGTGCTACGCCACCGCCGCCCCCATCGAGCTGTCGGCCGCCCTGCTCGGTGCCGCCGGCGGTGACTGCCTCGACCAGGTCAGCCACGGCCCCGACGTGCTGCGCAACCCCGAGCCCAACTTCTTCATCCTGGGCATGAAGTCCTACGGGCGCGTCAACCAGTTCCTGTTGCGCATCGGGTGGGACCAGGTCAGCGACGTCTTCAGCCTGCTCGACCAACCCCAGGAGCCGGCCGCGGCCTGATCGCCCTGG
>JAUJLZ010000129.1:0-2721 GCA_030447125.1 Acidimicrobiales bacterium | reverse complement strand
GCGGCGAACATCTCCAGGGAGACCACGATGGCGTGGTTCAGGCGCCCGCCGGCGAGCACGAAGGCGATGGCGAACGCCGCCACCAGCTTGCCGACCGTCGACTCGGTGCCCCGCTCCATCCACGTCATCAAGGTGATGGCTGCACCGCCGATGATGGCGGAGGCCAGGGAGGTGGTGCTGATGCCCAGCTCGGGGTAGTGGCTGCCGACCTCCACTGCCACCTCGTGCAGCTCAGGGAGCCCGACGGCCATCAGACCGGTGAAGGCCCAGCCACCCACCAGGTTGGTCGCCGCCGTTCCACCCCAGAGTCGAAGGGTGGCGCCCACCGTGGACTTGTGAGCCACCACCGCCACCACCGGCACGAGGAAGTTCTCGGTGAACAGCTCGCTGCGGCCCAGGGTCAAGGCGATGAAGCCGATGCCGAAGGCCAGGGCCCCGAGCAGCTCGCTGCCGGTGGCCTCGCGCACGATGAGCAGGGCCATGACCCCCACACCCACGTCGATGCCACCCACCGCCCCGGTGGCCAGCAGCGCCGGCCAGTTCCGGGACAGCCGCCGCTCGGCTTCGTCGACGGTGCTCTGGAAGGTGTCTCGCAGCTCCTCGTCAACGGAGCTCCGGCGCCGGCCCAGCTCACGCCGCTGGCCAGAGTCGAGGCGCGGGGACTTGTCCTGGTCGAGTGGCCCGTCAGCGGCCTCGGTGGGCGCCTCGTTCGTCATGTGCTCTTGTGAGCAACGACGGTGAGGGAGCGGAATTCGATGCCTTCGACGACCCGCCACGGCTCGGCACCACGCTCGGCCACGGTGACGTCGTGGAACCCAGCCTCCTCGAACGCAGCCAGGAAAGCCTGCTCCTCGAAGGCACCCGCGATGCAGCCACTCCACAGCTCCGGGTCACCCTGCATGGGCGGGGGGACCTCAACGGTGCTGACGATGTCGGAGATGATCGCCCGGCCGCCCGGGCGCAGCACCCGGTAGATCTCGCCGAACAGCTGGGCCTTGTGCTCGGTGGCCACCAGATTGAGCACACAGTTCGACACCACTACGTCGACCGAGCCGTCGGCGACCAGAGGTGCCGGGTCGCGCTCGCCAGCGGCCTCGAGGTCGCAGGCCAGGTCCTGGATGCGGCCCCTGCGAAACTCGACGTTGTCGTAGCCCAGCGCCCCGGCTACCTGGCTCTGGGCGCCTCGGGCGAGGGCCAACATCTCGGGGTTCACGTCGATCCCGATCACCCGGCCCTCGCGGCCGACGACCTGGGCGGCCATGAAGGCGATCTTGCCACCGCCCGAACCGAGATCGAGGACCGTCTCGCCCGGCCGTAGGGCACGCGACGGGTCCCCACAGCCGTAGTCACGCTCGAGGACCTCGGGAGGGATGACGGCCAGAAGCGAGGCGTCGTAGTCGACCGGACAACACAGCTCGGCCTCGATGGCCCGGGCACCGGCACCATAGCGGGCGCCCACGACCGCTTCGACGGCGTTGGGGGACAGAGGCATGGGCACGGCTCCTTGTCTGTGGTCCGAGTCGGCGAGGGGTCGATGGGGGATGGGCGACAGGATGAGCGGCGACAGGATGACGGGTCGAGAGGATGACGATCTTCGGCGCTGGGACGCTGCGTCGCACTACCCAGCTGACAGAGAACCTACCGGGGAAGGGCCGTAGACGGCGTCCCGCTGCTCGGGGCCGAGCTCGGCGGTCGAGATGTCGAGCACCACCTCACCGCCGCGCAGGCCGAGCACGCGGTCGGCGAAGCCGGCCACCAGCTCGACCTGGTGCAGGCTGCAAACCACGGCGATGCCGTCCTCCATCGCCACCGAGCGCAGCGTGGCCAACACGCTGGCCGCCGACGCCGGGTCGAGGCTGGCCACCGGCTCGTCGGCCAGGATCAGGCGGCTGCGCTGCGCCAAGGCCCGGGCGATGGCCACGCGTTGCTGCTGACCACCCGACAGGGTGTCGGCCCGGGCCGCAGCCCGGTCGGCCAGGCCGACCCGATCGAGGCACTCCAGGGCCAGCGCCCGTTCCTCGGCGCCGATTCGTCGGGCCAGCACCCGCCAGGTGGGCAGGTGGGCCAGGCGCCCCACCAGGACGTTGTCGAGGGAGCTGAGCCGGCGTACGAGGTTGTAGTGCTGGAAGACGAGCCCGATCTGGCGTCGGGCCTGGCGCAGGTCTTTACCGTCCAGTCGGGCCAGGTCGTGCCCGGCCACCTGGACGCGACCTCCCTCGGGCCGCACCAGGGCGGTGATGGCCCGGAACAGGGTGGTCTTGCCCGCTCCGCTGGGGCCGATGACGGCCACCACCTCGCCCGGAACCACCTCGAAGGAGACGTCGTGGAGCACGGGAGGCCCGCCGTAGCGGTGCCCGAGGCCCTGAACCGACAGCACCGGCGCCCCACCCGTGGCCATGCTCTACGCCAGGCGGGCCCGGAGCCGGGCCGACAGCTGGTCGACGGCGGCCACCATGGCCACGATGATCACGATGATGGTGAACAGGCGGGGGAAGTTCAGCAGGTCGATGGCGTTCTTGAGCTGCTGGCCGATGCCGCCGGCGCCGACCACGCCCAGCACGATCGAGGCCCGGATGTTGAACTCCAGCATGTAGAGCCCCACCGAGACCAGCCCGGGGAGGACGTCGGGCAGCAGGGCCCAGCGCACCACCTTGAGCCGGCTGGCGCCGGTCAGCTCGGCGGCCTCGAGAGGTCCGGCAGGCATCCCCTCGATGGTCTCGG
>JAUJLZ010000128.1:2743-5962 GCA_030447125.1 Acidimicrobiales bacterium | reverse complement strand
CGCCCCTCGAAGTTGCGGTTGCTGGTGGAGGCGCAGCGCTCGCCGGGGCTGAGCTTGTCGGGGTTCATGGCCAGGCACATCGAACACCCCGCCCCCCGCCACTCGAAGCCGGCGGCGGTGAAGATTTGGTCCAGGCCCTCGGCTTCGGCCTGCTCTTTGACCCGGAAGGAGCCGGGGACCACCAGGGCCCGCATCCCCGACGCCACCCGTCGTCCTGCCAGCACGGCTGCCGCGGCCCGCAGGTCCTCGATGCGGCTGTTGGTGCACGAGCCCACGAAGACGGTGTCGACGGGGATGTCACGCACGGGGGTGCCGGCCACCAACCCCATGTAGGCCAGCGCCCGTTGGGCCGCGTCACGTTCGCCCGGATCGAGGAGCGTCTCGGGGTGGGGAACGGCGTGGTCGATGGGCACGACCTGGCCGGGGTTGGTGCCCCAGGAGACGTGCGGTGACAAGGCGGCGCCGTCGAGCACCACCTCCTTGTCAAAGGTGGCGCCCTCGTCGGTGACCAGGGAGCGCCAGTCGTCCAGCGCCGCCTCCCAGGCCGCCCCCTTGGGTGCGTGGGGCCGGCCCTCGAGGTAGGCGAAGGTGGCCTCGTCGGGCGCCACCATGCCCGCCCGGGCCCCGGCCTCGATCGACATGTTGCACACGGTCATGCGGCCCTCGACCGACAGGGCGCGGATGGCCGAGCCGCGGTACTCGATGATCGAACCGACGCCGCCGGCGGTCCCGATGCGGGCGATGACGGCGAGGATGACGTCCTTGGCGGTGACGCCCCCAGGCAGGTCGCCCTCGACGGTGACGGCCATGGTGGCGGGCCGGGACTGGGGCAGGGTCTGGGTGGCGAGCACGTGTTCGATCTCGGTGGTGCCGATGCCAAAGGCCAGCGCCCCCAGCGCTCCGTGGGTGGAGGTGTGGCTGTCGCCGCAGACGATGGTCATCCCCGGCTGGGTGAGGCCCTGCTCGGGCCCGATGATGTGCACGATGCCCTGGCCCGGTTGGCCCATGGCGTGGAGGCGGATGCCGAACTGCTCGCAGTTGCGGGCCAGGGTGGACATCTGGGTGGCCGAGACGGGATCGGCCACGGGCCGGTCGAGACCCGTCGTGGGCACGTTGTGATCCATGGTGGCCACGGTGAGATCGGGCCGGCGCACCGCTCGACCAGCCAGGCGCAGGCTCTCGAAGGCCTGAGGTGAGGTCACCTCGTGGACCAGGTGGAGATCGACGTAGAGCAGGTCGGGCTCGTCCGCCGCGGTGCGCACCACGTGGCGGTCCCACACCTTGTCGCTCATGGTCCTCGGGTGATCGGTCATCGCCATCTCACTTTCTGAGACGATAGTCTCTGTGTGTGGACGCAACTGTAAGCGGTGTGGGGGTCATTGACAAGAGCGTGCGCCTGCTGCAGGCGCTGCAGGAGGGGCCGTTGGCCCTGACCGAGCTCGTCACCGCCACCGGCCTGGCCCGTCCCACCGCCCACCGCTTGGCCGTCGCCCTCGAGCACCACGGCGTGGTACGACGAGACGAGGACGGCCGCTTCGCCCTCGGGCTGCGCCTGGTGGCCCTCGGTCGGGCTGCAGGCGACGGACTGCCCCTCGTCGACGCGGCCCGTCCCGCGCTCGAAGCCCTCCGGGACGTCACGGGTGAGAGCGCCCAGCTGTACGTGCGGGAGGGCGCCGCTCGCGTGTGCGTGGCCTCGTTGGAGTCGCCTCACGGACTGCGCACCATCGTGCGGGTCGGGGCGTCCCTGCCCCTCGATCGAGGCTCCGCCGGCAAGGTGTTGCGGGGGGAGGTGGCCACCCTGGCCCGGGGCTGGGCCGAGAGCGTCGGCGAGCGAGAGCAGGGGGTGGCCTCGGTGAGCGCTCCGGTGTTCGGGCCCGGGGGGGCCGTGCGGGCGGCCATCGGCGTGTCCGGTCCCCTCGAGAGAACCAGCCGCAAACCGGGCCAGCGCTACGGTGACGCGGTGATCCGGGCGGCCCGGGCGGTGGAGGAGGCCGCCGGCCTTTCCTGGTAGGCCACGGCTTCGATCTCCACCAACATCTCGGGGTCGATCAGTCCCTTGACCTCGACCAGCGCCGTCACCGGGCCGGCCTCCCCGAAGACCTCCCGGTGGGCCCGGCCGACCTCCTCCCAACGGGAGATGTCGGTCACGGAGAGCCGGGTCTGGACCACGTCGGCCAGCGTGGCCCCGGCGAGGCCGAGGGCGGCCTCGATGTTGCCCAGGGCCTGTACCGCCTGGGCGTAGGCGTCACCCCGGGCGACCACCTTGCCTTCGACGGTCCCGGTCGTACCGGCGACGAACACGAAGGGACCAGCACGCACGGTGCGGCTGTAGCCCACGACCGCCTCCCAAGGGGTACCGGTCCCGTAGCGACGGACTCCTCCTCCTCGTCCTCCTGTCACTCTGACGGCGGGAAGCTCACCCGTTGGCGGCAACAGCGGGGGGTTGCACCCCGAAGATCTCTGACAATCCGGTGAGGTCGAGGAGCCGACGGGTCCCCGCCGAGGGCGAGGAGATGGTGAGCCGACGGTGACGTTCGTCCAAGAGCCGCCAGCCTTCGACCAGGGCCGAGAGGCCCCGGGCGTCGAGGAACTCGAGGGCACGCAGGTCGACGACGACGTCGGAACGGCCGTGTTCGGCGCAGCCCCGCAAGACCGATCGCAGCTCGGGCACGGTCAAGACGTCGAGCTCGCCCTGCACGAAGACCTGGGTCCGGCCGCCGGACTCGCTCACGGTGATCCCGAAGCCCGCTGGAGGGCCGGGGGCAGCGGGAAGTACGGAGGGTGTCTCGATGACGGGGCAGATCTGCAGGGCGACAGCCATTGATCGGTCCTCGGCTTCTCTTCGGCTTCTGCGGCGACTCGACTCCGCGACCAGCCATGAGATGAGGAAGGAGTGCTGGGTCTCGTCCGGATGGTGATGGAGCCTCTGGTGCAGTCTGCGCCCGCTGGGCCCGCTAGGCAAGGGTTTTGATGGGGAATACCTTGTGAATCTGGGCACGTATGCCAGGCGCATCCCGGACCAGTTCCAGGGCCCCAGGTTTGGCGCCAGGCCGCCCTCCTGGTCAACCCCCGAGCGCACGGTCAGGCCAACATCCGCTCGTCGTCGACCACGACGTCGACCTTGTCGGGGTAGAAGCACAGGTGCTGGCCGGCAGCGAGCCCTTCGGGCAGCGGGTAGGGCAGGCTCCAGGCCGCGTCCGCCACGGTCGCTCCATCACC
>JAUJLZ010000128.1:0-2643 GCA_030447125.1 Acidimicrobiales bacterium | reverse complement strand
CCCGTCAGATGCCAGTGCTGTCCTGGGCCCTTGTAGGGGCAGTCGGACACGGTGTCGCTGCGGGTGAGGCGGTCGGTGCGCACGTCGGCAGGCGGCAGGTAGTACTGGACGGGAAGCCCGGTCTCGAACAACAGCTTGGGCCGGCGGGACTCCGCCACCACCTCGCCGTGGTGGCGGACGACCACATGACGGGAGCTGGTACGCACGTCGACGCGGTGGTACGGGTCGCGGGGGTGGGCGTAGACGGGCTCGTCCTCTTCGAACCAGGACTCGAGCTGGTCGTAGGTGAAGGCCAGGTAGCCGGCCAGAGGTGGTGCGCTCTCGAGAGGGCGGGGGTACGACCACACCACGTTCTCGAGCTCCCGATCCTCGACCCTCAGCGTCCAGTAGGAGGCATCTCCCTTGAACGGACAGTGGGTGGTGTGGTCGGTCGCGAACAGGTGCTCCTTGCGAACATCGTCCTCGGGGAAGTAGTGGACGGGCAGGAGACCGCTCTCGTGCAGGACCTTGGTACGCCTGCTGTCGACCACCACGGTGTCGCCGACCACACCCCGCATCCGGGGCTGCCAATCCTCCCAGTAGAGGACGTGGGCCGGACCGCTGCGCTCGAAGTTGAACTGGCCGGTCGATTGAGGCCCGAACGGGCCGGTGCCGAGGGTGAGGGTCACGGTTGTCCTCCTGGTCGTTGCGGTCGGGGTGGTGCATCCTTCCCTGCCCCAAGCCAGCGCCACGAGAACGTGGAGCCCGTGGTGAGGAGCGCGTCGTGAACACCGGGGGGTCGACCGTGCGTTACGGCTCGACGGTCGGACGCTGGGTGCTGGCGGCAACCGTGCTCGGCAGCGGCATGGCGTTCCTCGACGGGACCGTGGTCAACGTCGCTCTCCCCGCGATCGCCGAGGACCTCGACGCCGAGCTCTCTGGGCTGCAGTGGACGCTCGACGCCTACCTCGTCACCCTCAGCGCTCTGTTGTTGCTGGGCGGATCCCTTGGCGACCTCTACGGCCGGCGACGGATCTTCGTGTTCGGCCTGGTCTCCTTCACCGTGGCGTCGGTCCTGTGCGGGGCTGCCCCCAGCATCGAACTGCTCATCGGGGCCCGGGCTCTTCAGGGAGCGGGGGCGGCCCTGCTCGTACCCGGAAGCCTGGCCATCATCTCGGCCAGCTTCCATCCCGACGATCGGGGCAGGGCGGTTGGGGCCTGGTCGGGCCTGGCCGGTGTCTCCACCGCCATCGGTCCCTTCTTGGGTGGGTGGCTCATCGACGCCGTGTCCTGGCGGCTGGTCTTTCTCATCAACGTTCCCCTCGCCGTGATCGCCGTGCTCGTGGCCACCCGCCACGTCCCCGAGTCCAGGGAGACGTCCTCGGCGTCGCGTCCCGATCTCCCCGGGGCGGCGACGGTGTCATTGGGGTTGGCCGGGTTGGCCTACGCCCTCATCGAAGGGGCGTCGGCCATGACGGTGGCGACCTGGTCGGCGGCGGTGCTCGGGGTGATCTGCCTGGGGGCCTTTGTGGTCGTCGAAGCCCGACGCCAAGACCCGATGCTGCCACTGGAAATCTTCCGTTCCCGTCAGTTCACCGGCGCCAACCTGACCACGCTTGCCGTCTACACCGGCCTCGGCGGGGCGACGTTCCTCCTGGTCCTGCAGCTCCAGCTGGTGTTGGGCTACTCGGCGCTCGAGGCCGGGGCATCCCTGCTGCCGGTCACCGTGTTGATGTTGGTCCTCTCGGCGCGAGCTGGGAACCTGGCCCAGCGCATCGGTCCCCGGCTGCCCATGACGCTGGGTCCGCTCTTGGTGGGGACCGGCCTGGTGTTGTTCGCCCGGGTGGGCGAGGCAAGCACCTACGCCACCTCGGTGCTCCCCGGCGCCGTGGTCTTCGGGCTGGGCCTGGCCCTGACCGTCGCTCCCCTCACGGCTACCGTGCTGGCGTCGGTGGACGAGCACCACCTCGGCGTGGGTTCGGGTTTCAACAACGCCGTCGCCCGGGTGGCGGGGCTGTTGGCGGTGGCCCTGTTGCCGGCGCTCGTCGGCCTCGACTCCGGGTCGGCCGGCGACTTCAGCGCCGGCTTCAGCGACGCCATGGTCATCGCCGCCGGGATCTCCGTGGTGGGTGGCGGGGTGGCGTGGGCCACCATCCGCACGGCCACACCGCTTCCGGGCACCGTGCAGGCTGACGTCCTCCAGCCCTGCCACGACCCCTGCCGGGCCGAGCCCGCCGGGCGCAGGCCCTGACCACAGCGCCCCGACCACAGCGCCCTGACCGCAGGCCCTGACCCGGCTCGCCTCGCTGCCCCGACGGTTCTGGCCCCTTGAGCGGGTGTCATGACCCCCGCTGGTGGGGCCAGAACGGGACAGGCGCCTACCGTGGGGCGCCATGACGACCCGTCCCAGCACCCACCAGGTCCCCGCGTCCGTCGCTGGCGGAGGCCCGGACGACGGCCCGCAGCTCCCGCCCGCTCCCGAGCCCAGCCACGCCGAGCGGTGCCGCACCCTGGTGGCGGGGGCCAACCGGGGGACGCTGTGCACGTTGGCCGCCGACCCGTTCGGGTATCCCTTCGGTTCGGTCGCCACCTTTGCCCTCAGTGACGCAGGCGACCCGCTGTTCTTCGTGAGCCTCATGGCCGAGCACACCCAGAACGCCGAGC
>JAUJLZ010000127.1 GCA_030447125.1 Acidimicrobiales bacterium | reverse complement strand
CCTGGCCGCCGTCGACATCACCCTCGAGGCGAAACTCGCCTGAGCCGCAAGGCGGGGCGACCCACGATGGCCACATCGGCCTCGCCGCCCACGTCGCCGGCCGCCCGATCAGCGGAGGGGACCGGCTCGCTCACGGCTTGGGCTTGTCGAGCATGGCCCGCAGCGCTGCCTCCAAGTCGGGGTGGCGGAACTGGTACCCGGAGGCGGTGAGGGCGGCGGGCACCACCCGGATGCTGTCGTAGAGCAGGCTCTGGGCCAACTCCGAGCCGACGAGCAGGCTGGGCCCGAGCTTGGGCACGGGTACCACCGCCGGGCGGCCGAGCACTCGCCCGAGCGTACGGCTGAGCTCGGCGTTGGTCACCGGCTGGGGTGCGGTGAGGTTGACGGGTCCAGCCACGTCGGACGTGAGCAGGTGGAGGATCGCCTCCACCTCGTCGGCCAGGGAGATCCACGACCACCATTGCTCCCCCCGGCCGAAGGGTCCGCCCAGGCCCAAGCGGAACAACGGCAGCAGGCGTTGCAGGGCGCCGCCGGTGGGGTCGAGCACGATGCCGGTGCGCAGCCAGGCGGTGCGCACTCCGGCGTCGACCGCTGGTGCCGTGGCCGCCTCCCACTCGACGCACACCCCGGCCAGGAAGTCGTCACCGGCTGGGGCGGCCTCCGTCAGCACCTCGTCGCCCCGGTTGGCGTAGTAACCGATGGCCGACCCGCTGAGGAGCACCGAGGGGCGGGGATCGAGGCCGGCCACGGTCTCGGCCAGGAGCCGGCTGCCCGTGGTGCGGCTCTCCCGGATGCGCCGCTTCTGGTCCTCGGTCCAGCGCCGGGAGGCGATGCCCTCGCCGGCCAGGTTGACCACGGCGTCGATCCCGGCCAGGCCGGCGGTGTCGATGGTGCCGGCCTCGGGGTCCCAACGCAGTTCACCGGCGTTCCTCGGTGCCCGCCGCACGACCCGGCGCACCCGGTGGCCGGCCCCGACCAGGGCGCCGACCAGGGCGCCACCGATGAAGCCACTGGCGCCGGTGACGGCCACGTCCATGGGCCGAGGCTACGGGGGTCGCAGGTCACCAGAGCCGGTTCGATCAGTGGCGGGCGGGAACCTATGGTGAGCCGACCATGGCCATGACCCCGCTGACGCTCCTGCAGGCTCGGGTGGCCCAGGGTCTGTGGGACGCCTTTGGCCCGACGGTGCGCCTGCCCGACGTGCTGGTGCAGCCCACCCGGGACCCCCGCCATGGCGACTACACCTGCCCGGTCGCCATGTCCCTGGCCCGCACTCTGCGGCGCCCACCCGACGAGTTGGCCCTGCGCCTAGCCGCCGTGCTCGACGTGACCGGCATGTGCGAGGGGCCCGAGGTGGTGCCGCCCGGTTTCGTCAACCTTCGTCTCCGAGACGCCTGGCTGGCGGCGCGGGTGGAGGCCCTGGTGGGCGACGACGAGCTGGGCCTGGCAGCTGTGCCCAAACCGGCGCACCTGGTGATCGACTACTCCGGTCCCAACGTGGCCAAGGAGATGCACGTGGGCCACCTGCGCTCCACGATCATCGGCGACTGCCTGGCCAACGTGGCCGAGCGGCGGGGCGACGTTGTGGAGCGGGTCAGTCACGTGGGCGACTGGGGCACCCAGTTCGGCATGCTCATCGCCCACCTCGACGAGGTGGCGCCAGGAGCGGGGGCGGGCGAGCCCATCGCCATCGGTGATGTCGCTGCCCTCTACCGTCAGGCCAGCGCCCGCTTCGGTGTCGACCCCGCCTTCGCCGAGGCCGCCCGCAGGCGCGTGGTCGACCTGCAGTCCGGTGAGCCTCGGGCCGCCGCCGCCTGGCAGTCGCTCGTCGACCTCTCGACCGGGGAGAACCAGGGGGTCTACGACCTCCTCGGCGTCAGGGGTCTCGTGCCGCGGGGCGAGTCGACCTACCAGCCGTTGTTGGCCTCGGTGGTGGCCGACCTGGAAGCGGCCGGTCTGGTGGTGGTCGACGACGGGGCCAAGTGCGTCTTCGTCGACGGCTTCACCAACAGTGAGGGAGACCCCCTCCCGCTGATCGTCCAGAAGGCCGACGGCGGCTACAACTACGCCACCACCGACCTGGCCGCCCTGCGCTCGCGCATCGAGGGGGGTGCCGACCGCCTGGCCTACGTGGCCGATGCCGGCCAGTCGCAGCACTTCCAGATGGTCTTCGCCGTGGCCCGCATGGCCGGGTGGGTCCCCGCCGGCGTGGAGGTCACCCACGTGGCCTTCGGCCTGGTGCTGGGCGAGGGCGGGCAACGCCTGCGCACCCGTTCGGGCGACAACGTGCGCCTGGTCGACCTGCTGGGCGAGGCCGTCGCCCGGGCCCGGGCCTTCGTGGTCGACCGGGCGCTCGAGCGCGACGAGCCTGTCCCCGACGACGTCGAGGAGGTGGCCCGGGTGGTGGGGGTCGGGGCGGTCAAGTACGCCGACCTCAGCCAGAACCGCAACAGCAACTACGTCTTCTCCTTCGATCGGATGCTCAGCCTCAAGGGCAACACCGCTCCCTATCTGCAGTACGCCTACGCCCGCATCCGCTCCATCTTGCGGGACGCGGGTTGGGGCGACGGCCGTCCCGCCGGCGCCCACAGCGCCGTGGTGTTGGGTGAGCCCCAGGAGCGGGCGCTCGCCCTCCAGTTGGTGGCCCTCGGCGACGTGATCGAGCGGGTGGCCGAGGAGTACCTCCCCAACCACCTCTGCTCCCACCTCTACGATCTCTCCCAGGCCTACAACGCCTTTTACGAGCACTGCCCCGTGCTGCGGGTCGACGAGCCCTTGCGCTCGTCCCGCCTCGCCCTGTGTGAGGTCACGGCGGCCACGCTGCGCCAAGGGCTGGCCCTGCTCGGCATCGAGGTCCTCGAACGCATCTGACGTCGTCCCCTTGGGTAGGGGAGCTGGACGGATGTGGCGCGCCTGCGCCACCGAGATGCGGAGGATTGCATGGCACGAACCAGCAAGAACCAGAACACCATCGCCCGGGCACTGAACGATCTGGGCCTGGCCGCCTGGTTCGGGGGCTCGCTGATGGGGGCCATCGGCCTCAACGGAGCGGCCGCCCAGGTCGACCACCCCCGGGAGCGGGTGAAGGTGGCCAACGCCGGCTGGTCCCGCTGGACCCCGGCCAACCTGGCTGCCATCGGGGCCTACACGGTGGGATCGCTGGTGTTGACCGGAGCCAACCGGAGCCGTCTCGGCGGCCAGCGGGGCGTGGGGAGCTCGGCGCTGATCAAGACCGGCCTCACCGCTGCCGCCATGGCCGCCACCGCCTACAGCCGGGTGCTGGGCCAGACCCTGATGGAGTCCAACGACCCGCCCGCCGACGGGGTCACTGAGCCCTCCTCGGCGACCGACCCCGAGGTGGCCGGCGCCCAGCGCAAGCTCAAGGTCATGCAGTGGGCCATTCCCGCCCTCACCGGCGCCACCTTGATCATGGACTCGCAGTTGGGCGAGCAGCAGCGTCCGAGCGAGGTGGCCAAGGGCGTGGTCCGTCGCCTCAACCCGGCCGCGTAGCGGGGAGACGGGTACGACCGGCGACCGGGCTCAAGGATGACGAGGCCGGTCGCCGGAGCGCTGCTTCTGGCCGTTCCCGACGGTCGCGGGGTCGGGCGGGCCTGGCCGAGGCACTGCGCCGGTCTTGGCCTGGTCTGCCCGGCTGGCGCTCCTTTCCTTGGAGCCGTCAGCTGCCTTGGAGCCGTCTGATCCCTCCGGTGACAAGGTGTCGGGTTCGTTGAACCCGGCATCGGCCGGGGAGTCGGCCCGGGGGCCCCCGAGGTGGAACGGGACCGAAGTCACCACCGTGTTGCGGCGGAACAGCAGTCGCCCCTTGAGCGCCAGGGCGCTCTGGTTGTGGAGGAACTGCTGCCACCAGCGGCCCAGCACGAACTCAGGTACGACCACGCTGATGATGTCGTTCTCGTAGGCGGCCTCGAGCTCGTCGAGGTACTTCAGAACGGGCTTGGTCAGCTCCCGGTAGGCGGAGTAGCGGCGCTCCAGCTCGATGTCCTCGAGGTTGTAGTGATCCCACTGGGCGCGGATCTCCTCGGACTCCTCGGTGCTCGACACCACCGAGAGGGCGATGAGGCGGTCAGGGGCCAGTGACCGGGCGTAGGTAAGGGCGGCCAGCACGCCTTGGTGCACGCTGCCCACCAGCACCACGACCGTGTGGGTGTGGGGGAGGGGCCGGTAGCCCTCGGGCACCCGGAGCAGCTCGGCCACCCGCGTGTAGTGGCGGTTGACGGCTCGCAGGGACACCACGATGAGGGGGATGACGATGGCCGGTACCCACGCGCCGATGGTGAACTTGGACACCACCACCACGGCGAGCACGGCGAAGGACGCCGCCGCCCCTACGGCGTTGATGGCCACGTTGCGCCGCCACGACGGTTCCCTGAGGCGCAGGTGGTGGCGCACCATGCCTGCCTGCGAAAGCGTGAAGCCGGTGAAGACACCCACGGCGTAGAGAGGGATGAGGGCGGTGGTGATGCCGCCGAAGGCCACGACCAACAGGGCGGCGGCGCCGGCGAGGAGCAGGACCCCGTTGGAGTACACCAGCCGGTCGCCCCGGTTGTAGAGCTGGCGGGGGAGGAAGCCGTCGCGAGCCAGGATCGACGACAAGCTGGGAAAGGCGTTGAAGGCGGTGTTGGCGGCCAGGATGAGGATGGCGGCGGTGGCGGCCTGGAGTGTGTAGTAGATCACCGAGCCGTTGCCGAAGACCGCTCCGCCCATGATCGACAACAAGGTCTCGCCGCCCTCCTCGATGGTCGGGCGCAGACGCTCGGCCAGCACCGAGATCCCGAAGAAGGCGGTGGCGAGGATCACGCCCATGGCCACGAGCGTGGTGCTGGCGTTGCGGGCCTCGTCCTTGCGGAAGGCGGGGACACCGTTGGAGATGGCTTCGATGCCCGACAGGGCCACGGCACCTGAGGAGAAGGCCCGCATGAGGGCCAAGACGGTGACGCTGCCGAGGAGCGCCCCGTTCTGGGTCAGCTCGGCCAGCGCCTCCTCGTTGGGATCCAGGGCCGGGAGGCTGCCGGTGAAGGAGCGGAACAGGCCGATGGCCAGCATGGCCCCCAGGGTGAGGACGTAGACGTAGGTGGGCACGGCGAACAGACGCCCTGACTCCTTGACCCCCCGGAGGTTGACGGCGGTGAGCAGGATGATGAAGGCCAGGCCCAACCCGACTCGGCTCTCCTGCAGCTCGGGGAAGGCCGACGTGATGGCGGCCACCCCGGCGGAGACCGACACGGCCACGGTCAGGGTGTAGTCGACCAGGAGGGAGGCGCCGGCCACCAGCGAAGGGGTGACGCCGAGGTTCTCCCGCGAGACCACGTAGGAGCCACCCCCGTTGGGATAGGCGTGGATGGTCTGGCGGTAGCTGGTGATGACGATGGCCAGCAGGATCACCACGATGATGGCGATGGGGACGAGGAACTTCAGTGCGTCCAACCCGTCGAGGGGCACCAGCTGGTGGAGGATCTCCTCGGTGGCGTAGGCCGTGGAGGAGATGGCGTCCGACGCGAACACGGCGAGGGCCACCAGCTTGCCCAGGCGCTGGTGACCCTCCTCGGCGCTGGCCAGGGGCTTGCCCACCAGCAGTCGCTTCAACGTGGACATCCAAGCCTCCCCAGTCGCCGCGCCGGCGCGGCGGGCCAGCGTAGATGCAGGGTGGGGAAGCGCAACACCGAGGGGCGCCGCCGTCGTGGCTACGCTGCACCGTCCGTCGAGCACCGGGGGGAAGGGGGCCAGGATGCACGTCGTGGTGGTCGGGTGCGGGCGGGTGGGCTCGGCCCTGGCCGGCCTGGCTGCGGCCGAGGGCCACAGCGTCGGCGTCATCGACAAGCGGTCCACGGCCTTTGTCAACTTGGCTCCCGGCTTCTCCGGTCGCACGGTCGTCGGCTTCGGCTTCGACCGCGACCGGCTGATCGAAGCCGGCATCGAGGAGGCCGACGCCCTGGCCGCGGTCTCCAGCGGCGACAACACCAACATCG
>JAUJLZ010000126.1 GCA_030447125.1 Acidimicrobiales bacterium | reverse complement strand
GCCAAGGCCTTTCGGGACCGCCTGAGCTCGTTGTACAGCGCCAGGGTCTCGGGATGGACCTGGTCGTAGGGCTCGACGTCGGCCTCCACCTTCTCCAATATGTCTTCCATGGCAGCGTCTACCCCCGCCGGGTTTCCGGCGAGGTCGGCGGAATGCATCAGAACCCGCGTGAATCGTTCGTCGCAGGGGCTGACCCGCTGGCCCCGGTGCGCAGCCCATGTGGCGCCCTCGACGTCGCCCGCCTCGAGGCACAGGTCGGACATGCGCAGTACAGCGTCGACGACCTGCGCCTCCAACGCCGCCTTATGGCCCTCGTAGCTAGGCCATTCCCACTTGCACCCCTCCCCGTCGAACAGCGGGCCCCGCACCCGCTCCAATGCGCTGCGCAACAACGCCACCGCCGGAGGGCCGTCGAGGCGCTTGGCCAGCGCCACCGCGGCCCCGAAGCGCTCGTAGTCGGTCGAGATCAGGTCTTCGAGGCGGTACATGCCACGGTTGTGGTAGGTCTTGGGCAACAGCAGGATCCCGTTGGCTTCTCCGAGCCAGGTCCTGGCCACCGACACGGTGGTGTCCCAAGTGGATCTTTGTTTGGACCCCTCTGGCCACAGTGCCCAACGCGCCTTGTCGCTGTCGACGCCGTCGCGGTGCATGGCCAGGTAGACGACCGCCTCGAAGGACTTGGCCCGCTTCACCGGGCCCCTGCCCACGACCTGGACCGGACCGAGCACCCGCACCTCGACCTCGGCCTCCTCACCCAGGTCCACCAGGTGTTCCGCTCGGGAAGGAACCGCTGGCGAAGGCCGAGCCCCGTTGGACAGGCCGTTGGACTGGTCTGAGAGCTCCACCGAGTCGGGCACTCGGGCATCCTCGTAGACCAGGCCATTGAGCACACGGCCGGCTCGCTCCCGGGCGTCCAACGCTTCTCCGCCGGATTCACTCGGTACGGGCTGACCGGGCGTGGACCAGTCGCTGTCGGCCCACTCCTCGTCAATCGCCTCACTGCTGGGCCAGTCGACATCGGACTCGACCGGCTCCTCGCTGGCCTCGAAGACGAGGTCGAGACCCGACCCCCCGGGCGCCACGTCGTTGGTGTCGCCGGCGACTTCGAGCAGAGCTGCCACGGCCTGGAGCTGGTCGGCGTCCAGCCACCGCTCACGCCGGGCTCGCAAGCCCAGCGGCTCCACCCGCACGCTGTCGCCCTCGACCACGAGGCGGCGCTGGGCCTCGGCCACCTCACCGGCCACGACCACCGTCACCCCGGCGTGGCGCACCTCGCCGCTGAGCTTGGCCAGCCGCTCCTCGACATCGTCGTCCAGGCCGGTGGAACACAGCACCACCGTGGGCACCCAGTCGCCCGCAGCCTGGACGCGGGCGCTGACCACGTTGGGCCAGCCACTCGAGTCCAGCAGCTCAGCCAGGCGGTAGGCATCGTGTTCGAGGGCAGCTACGACGTCGCCGAGGCTCTCCGCCCGGCGAGCACGCTCCAGCCACTCGATCTCCTCGCCGAAGCCCACCAACACCACGTCGACGGCGTCACCCCACGGACAGGTGGTCAGCTCCAGGGCCAGGGCGGCCAACACCTCCTCGGCCTGCCCGGCGTCGGCGACGATCTCGGTCACCCCGGTGCCCTCGAGGTTGACAAGCACCTGAGTGCCGTCGCAGCCGCCGAGGCTGACCAACGCCGGGAGGGGGGCTGCGATCTGCCCAGGCAGGGCCCGCAGCTCATCGAGGTCCATATCATCGAGCTGCAGCTGCCAGAGCCCTCCGCCCTGGTCGGCCTCCCAGGGCTCGGGGGGCGAAGGCGGTGGTGCCGCAAAGATGACTCTGAGCGACGATAGGTCGAGCTCGACGGCCACGACGTCGGGGAGGGCCTGGTCGAGCTGACCGGCGGCCTCGGCCATGGAACGCAGCACCACGTCCAGCACCTCAGCACCCACCTCGTCGGCGCCCACCCGCAGGGAACGCTCGGTCTCCAGCAGCTCTGCGTCGGGCATGCGGATTCGCCGCCCCGGTCGCCGGCGGCGCTGTTGGACGCGTCGCAGCCGGTTCAAGACCAACACCACGCCGGCGGCAGCCAGCCCCGAGCCGGCCAGGACCACCGTTGCCGTGGAGCCTGCCTCGTCCTTCACCTCCGCCGGCGGCGCAGCGCGGTCTTGGGGTGGAGCCGGCGAGGAGCTGCGCGGCGGGAGCCCTTGCCCGGGGTCAGGCATCGGCAGCGTGTGAGCCTGGGATGGCGGCGCCGTCGTAACGGTGGTCGTCGACGACGCCGTCGGCTCCTGGCCCCGAGCAGGTGTCGGGACCAGAGCGGCGCGGCCCTGGTCGACCTCCTCCGCCGGCGCCTCGGTCGCGTCCGCGTCGGAGGCGGCGGGAGCCTCCGCTGTCGGTGACACCGACGAGGTGGGCGGCGCTGGCGAGCTCGGCTCGATCGCAGGAGACGACTCAAGGCCGAGCCCGGTGGCGTCGGCGGGCAGACGCAGCTCCATGCCCGGATACACCCAGTGCTGGGGGTCGTCGGCGAGCGACCGGCCGGAGGGCTGCGCCGCGGTGGCATTGAGCTCCAAGAGCTCGCCCCAGCGCAGCCCCTCGCCCAGGTAGCGCTCGGCGATGTTCCAGAGGCAGTCCCGGTGCTCGTCCCATGTGCGCACCACGTAGGCGGGCGCAGCTTCTTCGACCGAGGACGCCGAGACGGGCACCGTCTGGGGGGACGCGGCGGCCAACCCATCTTTTAGCGCTCCACTTTCGGTCAACACCACCGGGATGCGGGGCTGTTCGGCAGCCAGGGCTGCGCTCGGGACGATGATGGGGGTGCTGGCCATGAGGCCTCCCACCAACCAGCCCACTACCCGGGGTGCCACGCCACGGCCCGTGACCACCTCCGGCGATGGCTCTCCGCTCGCCCGGGCCCGCCGCTGGGCGACGAGCTGCGCCACGACGTGGCGCAGCAGCTGGGCCCAGATGGCCCAGACCAAGATGGCGAGGACACCGAGCACGAACTCCTCACCGGGTCTCCAGCCGTCCTCCAAGGCGATGCGCACCTCCTCGAGGCTGGGCCAGGCCTGCGGGAGGGGCCAGCCCACGAAGCCCACCAAGGCAGCGGGAACGCCCACCACCATGGTGACGAGGCCGACCACGGATATGACCATGCGAACGAGCTGATTCACAGCCCCTCCCCCGTCTCGATGCCCCGAATGGACCGGGCCTGACCCCGACCGCTGACGGTCACGTCGTCGACGCCAACGAGCTGCAGCACAGTCATCGGCTGGGCGAAGCTCAAGCTCACCGACACCCGGTCGTCCTCGACGAGAACCGTTCCCTGGTGGCCGGCGGCAGCCAGGTAGTCCCGGGCCGCGGCCACGGCGGCGGCGTCGTCGAGCACGACGTCACCCCCACCGCGGTAGGCAGAGGGAGCGAGGGCCTGGGCACCGGCCCGGGCGGCGCCGTTGGCCTCGTCGATGGCCCGGCGCCGGGCGGCCAGGACGTAGCCGCCGTCGACGACCAGGCCGACCAGGACCAACAGGGCCAGCGTGGCGAAGACCACGAACAACGTCAGTTGACCAGAGTCGTCGGCCGCTCTCCTCCTCACGAGAGGCCCCGGAAGGTGTCGACCACGGCCTGGCCCTGGGCCCGCATCGCCTTGTCCCCCGGGGCCCACATGCCCACCAGCTCCGCCATCGAGACCATGCAGGTGATCTCCACGCGCACCCAGCCGCCGGGGCGGAACTCGGAGGTGTCGACGGCGACGCCCAGGTTGGCACAGGTGATGTCATGCGAGCCCAGCACGTCGCTGGCGGCGGTTTGTGCCGCGGCCACCGCCCCGTCGGCACTGCGGGCGATCGAGCCCGCCCGGGCGGCGTCTCGCGCGGCGGCGTCGATGTTCACCCGAGCCAGGCCGAGGCGGCCCATGGCGACGGCCACGTAGACCAGGAGCACGAACACGGGCACGAGGAGGACGAACTCAAGCACCGCCGCCCCCCGCTCGTCCGTTTGGAGGCGGCCCCTCACGGCGCGGCCTCGAAGCGCTCCAGGGGCCCGCTGGCCTGGGCGCTGAGGGTCAGGTCCAGCACTGGCACCAGCTGGGGGGCGCGCCCACGCACCTCCACGGTGACCACCTCGGCTACCGCGTCGCGCATCACCACCACCTGGGGATCCAGCACCAGGTTGGGCCCGGCCTGGGCGATGAAGTCCTGGCCCTGAGCCCGGGCGGCGGCCTCGCTGCCGTCCGCCAGCTGGGCGGCCCGGGCGCTCTCCTGGGCGGCGGCGGTGGCCAGGTGCCTGGCGTGGTAGTAGACGACGAACTGGGCCACCGTCGAGACCAGGAACAACACGGCGGGGACGACCAGCACCACCGCCAAGGTGGCGACGCCCGACTCCGCGCGTCCGGCCCGCGACGACCACGGCCACCGCCGCCGCAGCAAGCGGCGACGGCGGACCCTGATCGTTCCAGGAGTCCGCGACATCCGAGCTTGGCTAGGGAGTGCCCGGGCCGGTGGGGATGTTGGTCACGGCGTCGTTGACCCTGCCGGTGATGACCGCCACCGTGGTGATGGCGAGCACGGCCAGGCCGGCGGTCCACAGCACCACTTCCAAGGTGGTGATGCCCCGCTCGTCGTCGTGCATGGCCCCCAGGCGGGCGCGCAGGATGAGCCAGCAATGGTGAAGGAGGTTGATCTCGGTCATGGGCTTGCTTCCTTTCCATGTGGTTGGTTGTTGTGGGGCGGGTGGAACGGACTTTCAGGCGCCGACGAAGACGCTGGTGACGGCGCCGTAGAGGATGAAGCCGCAAAAGCCGAGGCCGAGCAGTACCAGGGGCGCCGCCATGCGCACAGTGGCCGATGTGGCGGCCGCCTCGACATCTGCCAGCTGGTGGTCACGGATGGAGGCGGCCTTGGCGGTCAGGGACTGGCGCACCGAGGCCCCCTCCCGCTCGGCCAGCGACACGGCGGCAGCCAGCTCCTCCAGCTCGCTGATCCCCAGCTCGACGCCCAGCTGGCCGAGGACCACCCAGGGCGGCTCCCGACGGACCCGGCCCCGGGCCAGGGCGCCTCGGATCTGCAGATAGGCCCAGCCGTCTCCGGCCTCCGAGGCCTGGCGAACACCGGAGCTGACGCCGGCGCCGCCGGCCAGAACCACGATGACCAGGTCCAAGAAGAAGGCCAGCGCCTGGCGAAAGCCGGCACGGCGTGCCAGCGCCTGGCGCCGGGCCAGCGCGTCGGGCACCACGAAGCCGACCAGACCAGCACCCACCGCCAGCCAGGCCATGGTCAGCAACGACAGCAACATCCCCACCAGGGCGGCCAGCATCCCGATGCCGGCGACCACCCCGACGCCGACCACCGCAGCCGCGGCCCGCATCGCCATGTGGTCCTCCACCGAGCGCCCCAGCACGGCCAGGTCAGGCCCGAGCCCACCGACGCTGATCCCGCTTCGCTCCAGGGCCCGGGCCAGCGGCGGGCCGACTCGGGCGGACCACCGGCTGGCGGGGGCCACGGTGGCCAGGGGCTCGACTACTCCACCGTTGACCCGAGCCAGCACCACCGCCAGCGAGGGGCGGGGCGGAAACAGGGCGCGGGCCAGCAAGAACAGGCCCAGGCCCACTAAGCCACCGGCGCTCAACACGGCGATCACGAGAGGTCCTCGGCCAGCACAAAGCCCTCCAGGCGTTGCGGGCGAGCCAGGCGAGCCAACAGGGCGAAGCCGCCCAAGAAGCACGATCCGATGACGGCCAGCACCACCTGGCCCTCGGCGCTGTCGTAGGCGTCGAGCAGGCCTCGGTCGGACACCGTCAGGCCCACCATGCAGACCACCGTCACCAGCACCACGCCCCGCACCTGGGTGCGCACACTGGCTCGGTCCTTGTCGATGCGCATCCGCAGCGCCGCCTGCTCGTTGGTGCGAACCGCCAGCATGCCGAGCAGCTCACCCAGGCGGCCCACTTGCTCGGTGGTGGCCACCACCAGCGAGGCCACCACGAGATCGGCCATGGGATCGTCGAC
>JAUJLZ010000125.1 GCA_030447125.1 Acidimicrobiales bacterium | reverse complement strand
AGGCGGCAGAGGCGGCAGAGGTTGGGCCATCGATCGCATGCTACGCCCGCACCTGGCCCCCACGGCCGCCGACCGACCACTACCCTCGGCCCCCCGTGGCCGTCCAGCACCAGCGGACGTCGGTCGGCGCACCGGAGCCGACCTCCGGAGCGACGGCGGGCGACGCCCCCAGCAACGAAGACCTCGACGCCGCTCACGCGCCCCCGGTCGTGGCCGTGGTCGTCACCCACGACGCCGGCCCCTGGTTGGAGGAGTGCCTGGCCTCCTTCGGCGCCCAGGACTACCCCAACTTCTCGGTGCTGGTGGTCGACGCGGCCAGCACCGTCGATCCCCTTCCCCGGATCGGCGCCGCCCTGCCCAGCGCCTACGTCCGCCACCTCGACCACAACCCTGGCTTCGGCGCCGCCGCCAACGAGGTGCTCGAGGTGGTCGAAGGAGCGTCGTTCTACGCCCTCTGCCACGACGACGTGGCCCTCGACCCCAGCGCCATCCGGGCCCTGGTCGAGGAGGCCTTCCGCTCCAACGCCGGTGTGGTCGGTCCCAAACTCGTGTCCTGGGGTGCGCCCCAGGAGCTGCTCCAGGTGGGGCTGTCGGCCGACAAGACGGGGGTGCCCACCCCCCTGGTGGAGCGGGGCGAGCTCGACCAGGAGCAGCACGACCGGGTCCGTGACGTCTTTGCCATCCCGGGCGCCTGCACCCTGGTGCGGGCCGACCTGTTCGCCTCCCTCGGGGGCTTCGACCCGGCCATCACCTTTCTCGGCGACGACCTCGACCTGTGCTGGCGAGCGCACGTGGCCGGTGCCCGGGTGGTGGTGGTGCCCGCCGCCCGGGCCCAGCACCGGGAAGAGCTGAGCACCCGGCGCCCGGTCGACGATCGTCGGCGGCTCTTCGCCCGCCATCGATTGCGCACCATGCTCACGTGTTATGGCCCCTTCCACCTGCTGCGGGTGCTCCCTCAGGCCGCCCTGTTCACCCTCATCGAGGCCGTCTACGCCCTGGCGGCCGGACGGGTGGCGCAGTCGGTCGACGTCCTCGGGGCCTGGTCGTGGAACTTCCGCCGGCTGGGTGAGATCCGCAGCCGGCGCCGGGCCCTGCGCGCCGTGCGGGGCCTGCGCGACGCCGAGGTGCGACTGCTCCAGCGCCGGGGCAGCGCCCGGGTCACCTCGTTCCTACGCGGCGAGTTGGGCCGCGGTGACCGGGTGCGCACGTCACTGGCCGAAGCCGGTCGCGGCATCGCCGGCTCGTTCCAGGCGGGTCCCCGCCGCCTCGCCGTCGTGGCCTGCGTGGTCGTCGCCCTCCTGGCCCTGGTCGGGACCCGCGAGCTGATCGGCGAGCGGCTCCCGGCCTTTGCCGGCCTGGCCCAGTTCGACCGCGGACCCTTGGCTCTCCTAGGGGAGTTCGCCAGCGGCTGGCGCTCGAGCGGGCTCGGCTCCGAGTCGCCCGCCCCCACCGCCTTCGCCCTCCTCGGGCTGGCCGGCATGGTCCTGTTCGGGGCCATGGGCGTGCTGCAGCAACTCCTGGTGCTGGGCACGCTGCCCGCCGGCCTCCTCGGCGTGTGGCGCATCACCCGACCGCTCGGGTCCCCCCGAGCTCGGGCCGTCGCCCTGGTCGTCTACGCCGTGGCCCCCTTGCCCTACGACGCCCTGGCCCGGGGCCGCTGGGAAGGTCTGATCCTCTACGCCGCCGCACCGTGGATCCTGGCCCACCTCCTCGCCGCCACCGGCGAGGAGCCCTTCGCCGATGCCTCGCGGCCCGCCCCGTCAGTTGGCGGCTGGCGCGCAGCCCTCGCCCCGGTCCTGGCCCTCGGGCTGCTCGTCGCCCTCGTGGCCGCGTTCGTCCCCCTGGTGGTCCTGCTCGTGCCCTTCGTGGCCCTGGCCCTGGTGGTCGGGTCAGCGTTCACCGGCGGGAGCCGGGGGCCGCTGCGGGCCCTGGGCACGGCGCTCGGCGCCTCGGTCGTCGCCCTGGCCCTGCACCTGCCCTGGTCCCTGTCGTTCCTGCCCGTCGACGGCGGTGGGTGGGGCGCCATGGGCGGGATCTCGCCGCTCGGCGGCAACGACCTCGGCATCGGCGAACTGCTCCGGCTCGAGACCGGTCGCAGCGGTCTGTCGCCTCTCGGCTGGGCCGTCCCCCTGGCCGGTGCCCTGGCCCTGCTCATCGGCCGCAAGTGGCGTTTCGCCTGGGCGGCGCGGACCTGGATGGTGGCCGTGGCCTGCTGGGCCCTGGTCTGGGCCGGGGGCCGGGGCCTGACCGGGCTGCCCCTGCCGTCGGCCGAGGTGCTCGTCGCTCCCGCCGCCGCCGCCCTCGCCCTGGCCGCGGCCATGGGGATGGTCGCCTTCGAGCGTGACCTCTCCGGCTACGGCTTCGGGGTGCGCCAGGTGGCGGCCCTGGTGGCGGCGGCCGGCGTGGCCCTGGCCACCGTCCCTGTGGCCGTGGCTGCGGTCGACGGCGACTGGGACACCCCCGACAGCGACTTCAACCGCACCCTGGCGTTCATGGGCGACGACGAGGTCACCGGCCCGGGAGCCTTTCGCGTGCTGTGGCTGGGCGATCCCGAGGTGCTTCCCGTCGCCGGGCACCGCCTGGTCGATGGCTTGTCCTACGGCCTGTCGACCGACGGGGCTCCGGGGATCACCGAGCGGTGGGCCGGACCCGAGGATCCGTCGACCTCACTGGTGGCCGAGGGCCTGCGCCTGGCCGCCGACGGTGGCACCGAGCGGTTGGGCCGGCTCCTCGGACCCCTCGGCGTGCGCTACGTGGTGCTGGCCGACCAGGCCGCCCCGGCCCGCTCGGGGACCCCGCTGCGCCCCCCGCCCGAGGGCGTGCTCGCCACACTGGCCCAACAGCTCGACCTGCGGGCGGTCGACGTCGACCCCGCCCTGTCGATCTACGAGAACACCGCCTGGGTCCCCACCCGGGCATCCCTGGCTGCGGGAGCCGCGGGGGAGGAAGCCGTGGCTGCAGCCGTGGCCGCTGCGGACCCCTTCGAGGCAACGGTCGGCCTCGACCTGTCGGCTTCGACCCCCGTGCTGGGCGAAATGCACTCGCCCACCCGCTTCACGGGCCAGGTGCGACCCGGCACGGTGTACGTGGCCGAGAGCACGTCGACCCGTTGGGAGCTGCGCGGCGCGGGCGGGGTGGCCGAGCGGGCCGAGGCCTTTGGGTGGGCCAACGCCTTCAACGTCACCGCCGGGGGCGACGGGGGAGAAGCCACCTTGCGGTACCGCACGTCGCCGTTGCGGTGGTTGGCCATCGCCGGCCAGGCGGGGCTGTGGCTCGCGGTCGTGGGCCTGGTGCTCAGGGATCGCCGGATGCGGGCAGCTCGCAGGTGAGCTCCCGGCACCTCCCGGTGGTCGTCGTGTTGGTGGCCATCCTCGGCGGCCTGGCCCTGGTGGAGGTGGGCGACCCGCCCCCGGGTCGCTTCGGCACCGCCAGCGCCTTCGCCATGCCCACCGCCGATCCCACATCGTCGCTGTCGTCGACGTGGTTCTGTGCCGCGAGTGCCAACGCTGGGGAGGGCGACAGCGGCCTGGTCGTCTCGGTGGCCAACCGCAGCGAGGAGCCCCGCTCGGGGACGGTGACGTGGTTCCCGGCGGGCGCCGACGCGGTGACCCGACCCGTCCAAGTGGGCCCCCGCCAGGGCCTCGCCCTGGAGGCCGACGAGGCGGTCGACGCTGGTGCGGTGTCGGCCATGGTCGAGCTCGACGGCGGCGGGGTGGCTGTCGAGCACATGGTGGAGGCGTCTGGTGGTACCTCCGTGGCTCCTTGCGCCTCCTCGGCGTCCGACCGTTGGTACCTGGCCAACGGCACGACCGCCCGCGACGCCACCCAGGTCCTGGTCCTGTTCAACCCCTTCCCCGACGACGCCATCGTCGACATCGCTTTTGCCACCGACCAGGGTCGGGACGAGCCCGAGGCGCTCCAGGGCCTCCCGGTGCCATCGGGGACCACCACCAGGGTCAACGTAGGTGAGGTCGTGCGCCGGAGGGACGTGACGGCCACGTCGGTGATGACCCGTAGCGGGCGGCTGGTGGTCGACCGCCTCCAGCGCTTCGATCCCAGCGACGGGCGCAGCGGGGTCTCCCTGACTCTGGCTGCCCCCGCCTCCGCGGAGGAGTGGACCTTCCCCGACGGCCAGTACGAAGAAGGCCTGGTCGAGCGTTGGCACGTCTACAACCCCCACGATCAGGACGCCGTGGTCATCCTCGAGGTCGTGCCCGACACCGGGGAGGTGCCCATCCCGCTCGAGCGGACGGTCTCGGCCCGGGGCCAGCTGATCATCGACGCGGCCGAGACGGCGCTGGTCCCACCCGGCGTGGGCCACTCCTCGACCATCCGCTCCATCAACGGCGTGGAGGTCGTGGCCGAACGAGAGCTGTCGGGTGTCGCACCCTCGACCCGGCGAGGGTGGTCGTCGATGCTTGGCTCCCCGTTGAGCAGCGAGGGGTGGCTCCTCCCGTCCGGTCCGGGAATCGGGCCCGTGGCCGACCGGCTGTCGGTGTACAACCCCGGTGCCGGGCCTGTGCGCTTCTCGGTGAGCGCCCTGGTCGAGGGTCAGGTGGCGCCGATCGACGGCCTCAGCGACGTCGAGCTGGGTCCCGCCCAGCGCCAGGAGGTTGACCTCACCGAGGTGGTGGAGCGCTCGCCGGTCCCCATGGTCGTCACCGCCGATGGTGCCCTCGTGGTCGAGCGCGACCTCTCACCGGCGGTGGACGCCGGCATCTCCACCACCCTCGGCACTCCGCTCCCCTGACGGATCTGAGCCCCCTGGCGTTCTGACGGGGTCAGAACGGCTCAGGGGGGGCCGTCCTCGTTACCGTGGTCCACGTGGAGCGCCTGATCGTGGCCATGGTGGTGGTGGCGCTGGCGGTGATCGTGGCCGTGGTCCTCGACCGGCGGCGCCCTGACGCTCCCACCCAGGCCCGGTGGGCCGTGCCCTCCCAGCTCGATCGGGCCGACTTCACCCGCCCCGACTCCCCGTGGCTGGTGGCGGTCTTCACCTCGGCTAGCTGTGACTCCTGCGCCCAGGTGGTGGCCAAGGCCGGACCGCTCGAAAGCCCCGAGGTGGCGGTCGAAGAGGTCGAGTTCAACGCCCGGGCCGATCTCCACCGGCGCTACGGCATCGACGCCGTGCCCTGCATCGTGGTGGCCGACGCCGAAGGGGTGGTGCGGGCCAGCCACGTGGGACCGGCGACCGCCACCGATCTCTGGGCCACCCTCGCCGACATCAGGGAGAGCCGCCCCGAGGACCTCTAGCCTGAGACGCTCAGCTCCCGGCCAACGGTACCGACGCCGGTGAGCGCAGGTCGGTCGACGCCGTGTCGTCGCCACCCGATGGAGGTCCGCCGGCTTCGCCCCCCAGGCCGTTGGTGGTGGCCTTCTGGGCCTCGGCCACCAGGCGCTTCACCTCGGCCCCGTCGATGGTCTCGTGTTCGAGCAGGGCCTTGGCCACGGCGTCGAGACCGGGGCGGTAGTGGCGCAGGGTGTCGCGGCAGCGGTCCTCCTGCTTGCGCAGGATGAGCTCGACCTCCTCGTCGATGACCCGTGCCGTCTCGTCGGAGTACTCCCGGCTGTGCATGAGGTCCTCGCCCAAGAACACCTGGCCCTGGCCCCCCCAGGCCATGGGGCCGACCCGCTCGCTCATACCCCACTCCCGCACCATCTTGCGGGACAGCTCGGTGGCGCCCATGAGGTCGTTGTTGGCCCCGGTGGAGATGACGCCGAACACCAGCTCCTCGGAGATGCGTCCGCCCAGGCGCACCACCAGCGAGTCCTCGATGTAGTCCTGGCGGTAGAGGTGACGCTCCTCGGGGAGCTGCTGGGTGACGCCGAGCGCCATGCCGCTCGGCAGGATCGTCACCTTGTGCAGCGGGTCGGCGTGGGGCAGGACGGCGGCACACACGGCGTGTCCGCCCTCGTGGTAGGCCACGATCTCCTTCTCCACGTCGGACAGCGCCATCGATTCCCGACGCTGGCCCATGAGCATGCGGTCGCGGGCCGACTCGAAGTCCTCCATGTGGACCTGCTTGGCGTCGCGGCGCACGGCGAAC
>JAUJLZ010000124.1 GCA_030447125.1 Acidimicrobiales bacterium | reverse complement strand
GATCTCGTCGGGGAGGCCGAGGCCCAACCGGGCCCGCACCTCGGGACGACGCAGCGGAGGCTGGGTGGCGGGTGGTTGGCGGCGTGGTGGCAGCTCGGCGAGCAGCGCCGTGGTCGCAGACGCGATGTCCTGCACAGCCCGCTCGAGGGCCGACGTCGTCGCCTTGGACGATCCCTGCACGCCGCTGACCTTGCGCACGAACTGGAGCGCCGCCGCTTCCACCTCCTCTGGTGTCGCCGGCGGTTCGAGACCTCGCAGGGTGGTGATGTTGCGGCACATGGGATCGACGCTACGCCGATGGCCCGTGACGTCCACCCCTCTGGCACACTCCTCGGGTGGAGCGCGCCCGCTCGATCCTCCACGTCGACATGGACGCCTTCTACGCGTCGGTCGAGGTGCGCCGCGACCCATCCCTCGCCGGGCGACCTCTCATCGTGGGCGGGTCGGGGACGCGGGGGGTGGTGGCCTCGTGCTCCTACGAGGCCCGGGCCTATGGCATCCACTCGGCCATGCCCTCGACGCGCGCCCGGCGGCTGTGCCCCGAGGCGATCTTCCTCCCTGGCCACTACGACCTCTACCAAGAGTGCAGCCGCCAGCTCCACCAGGTGCTGCATTGCTTCACCCCGCTGGTGGAGGCCATCTCCCTGGACGAGGCCTTCCTCGACGTGACCGGGGCCCGCCGACTGTTCGGAACCGGCGTCGAGGTTGCCTGGACCATTCGTCGCCGCATCCACGACGAGCTGGCCCTGGCGTCATCGGTGGGCGTGGCCACCAGCAAGCTCGTGGCCAAGCTGGCCTCCAAGGCGGCGAAACCGACGGCCTCGTTCGCGGGCGTGGTGCCCGGTCCGGGGGTGACCGTGGTGGAGCCCGGTGCCGAGCTGAGCTTCCTGCACCCCCTCGCCGTCGGTGCCCTCTGGGGCGTGGGGCCGGCCACCCGGCGGCGCCTCGACCGCTTCGGCGTGGCCACCGTGGGCGACCTGGCCGCCGTACCCGTCGACACCCTCGTCGCCGCCCTCGGCTCGGCCATGGGCCGGCACCTGCACGCGCTGGCATGGGCGCGCGACACCCGCCCCGTCGAGGCCGCGCGGGCGGTGAAGTCGGTGGGCCACGAGGAGACCTACCGCCAGGACCACCACGACCGAGAGCCCCTCCATCGAGAAGTGGTGCGCCTGGCCGACGCCGTGGCCACGCGCCTGCGGGAGGCCGGTAGGGCCGGGACCACGGTGGTGCTCAAGGTCCGCTTCGGTGACTTTCGCACCATCACCCGGTCCCGCACGGTCGCGGTCCCGCTCGACGCCGGCCCGTCGTTGGCCAAGGTGGCCCTGGCCCTGCTCGACGGGGTCGATCCGTCGCCGGGCGTGCGCCTGCTCGGCGTCAGCGTGTCCAACCTGGTGGAGCAACCCGCCATCCAGCTGACGCTCGACGGTGCTGCCAACGAGACCGGCGGCGAGGCCGGCGACGTGGCTCGCGCGGTCGACGAGGTCCGCCGCCGCTTCGGCGCCGCTGCCGTGGGACCAGCGTCGTTGCTGGGCCCGGGCGGCCTCCAGCGCAAGCACCGTGGTGACCAGCAGTGGGGCCCGAGGTCGGCAACGTCGCCTCCGGAGCGGGCTGCGCCCGACAGGAGCAGCCCGGTGCGCAACTCCTCCTCGTAGACGGCGACGCCGAGGCCAAGGAGCTCGGGCCGAGCTCGGGGGGTGGAAGACGGCGGGCCCACGGGTAGGGCGGGCTGATGGCCCTCACCCGCAAGATCGCCCGTCCCCTGTTGGCATCGATGTTCGTGGCCGGCGGCATCGACGCCGTCCGCCACCCCGAGCCCAAGGAACCCAAGGCGGCGCCCGTTGCCCCCAAGGTGGCCCAGCCGCTCGGCCTCCCCGAGGACACGGTCCTGCTGGTCAAGATCAATGGCGCCGTTCAGGTCGGCGCCGGCCTCCTGCTGGCCACCGGTCGGGTCCCCCGCCTGGCCGCCGCCGCGCTCGCCGTCTCGTTGGTGCCCACCACGCTGGCCGGCCACCGGTTCTGGGAGGAGGACGACGAGGGGGCGCGCACCGGCCAGAAGATCCACTTCCTCAAGAACGTCTCGATGCTGGGCGGGCTCATCCTCGCCGCCACCGACACCGAGGGCCGCCCGTCCCTGGCGTGGCGGGCGCGACGGGCCGCCGAACGGGCCCAGAGCCGGGTCGAGCAGGCCCAGCGATCAGCCCACCAGGCCCTGCCCCACGCCTCCTGAGAACCCCGTACCTCGTGGGAAGTCCGGCCACCTGCGAAGACGGACGCAGGAAGGGCCATCTGCCACGAGCGCCGCAACGCGGGTGAGAAGAACGCGCTACCCCTGGCGGTAGCGGTTGAGCATTCCCCGCACGGTCCGCAGCAAGCTGGCCAGCGCCGGCATCGACGCTTCCAGGTGCTGCTCCCCCGTCTCACTGATGGCGTAGACCCGGCGGGCCGGTCCACGGTCGGGGGTGCTCCAGTACGAGGTGACGAGACCCTCGTCGGCCATGGTGCGCAGTGACCGGTACAGCCCACCGGTGGTGGGTGGCACCTCGACGCCGAGCTCGGCCAAGCGGCTCATCAGCTCGTAGCCGTGGCTCTCCTGCTCACGCAACAGCAGGAGGATGGCCGGGCGCAGCAAGCTGCGCGACCGCACATCTTCGGGCTCGGGGGAACTCTGGTTGGAAGGGCTCACAACAGACGACATGTGTTGCTCCGATGACTAGGGGCGCTGGCCCCGGCGCCCCGGCTGACGCGGCGCCGGGACTGCACCCGGGGACGGGATGGCATCAGGACTGGCCCAGCTCACTGAGGCGACGGTCGACGGACTGGCGCAACTGTTGGAGCTCGGCGATCTCCTGATCGGTGCTCTTGGCCGTGGGGGCGCAGCACTCACACCCACAGGTGCAGGGCTCGGCCGCCTTGGTCACTTCGGTCATGGTGCTGCACCCGCACTGGCAGGCCTGGTCAGAAACACTCATAGCTCGCTCCTTTGCTCGTGTTCGGTCGTCTTCCCAGCTGGATCAGACCGGAGCCGCACTGCCACCCCTCCGACTCGCCCGCGCTGAGGTGCTCGTCGAGCATCAGCTGGATGTCGTCGCGGAGCCGTTGCAGCGCCGTCATCTCCTCAGTGAGGCCGCTGACCTTGTCCTCCAGCATGGTGCGGGTACGCCCACATGGGCACAGCCCCCGCTCCCGGATCGACAACAGCTCGCCGATCTCCTCCAGCTTCAGCCCGAAGCGCTGGGCCCGCTTGATGAAGCGCACCCGCTCCACCATGTCGGTCCCGTACAGCCGGTAGCCAGCGGGGCTGCGCTCGGGAGCCGGAAGCAGGCCGATGCGCTCGTAGTAGCGCAGGGTGTCCGAGGACGTACCCGCCTCGTTGGCAAGCTTGGACACGGTCAACTGGCTCACGAACACCAGTATAAAGGTTGGACCTAACTTCAAGGTCAAGGGGTTTCGCCAAGTTTTTCATGTTCTCTGAGGGGGGTTGGTCGCGATGAGGACACTTCACCTATAGTGATCCTGCTTCTACCCCATCCCCCGTGCTTCCACCCGTCGAGCTTGGAAGCAGCTATCGGGCGAGGAGGGCCTCGGCGATCTGGACGGCGTTGAGCGCCGCCCCCTTGCGCAGGTTGTCGCCCACCACGAACAGGGCCAGTCCGTGGGCGACGCCGGTGTCGCTGCGGATCCGCCCCACGAGCGTGGGATCGCCTCCCGCCGCCCGCAACGGGGTGGGCAGGTCGGCCAGCTCGACGCCCGGGGCGCCAGCCAGGAGCTGGCGGGCCCGCTCCGGGCTGAGCGGTCGGTCGAACTCGGCGTTGATGGACAGGGCGTGGCCGGTGTAGACGGGCACCCGCACGCAGGTGCCCGACACCGCCAGCTCGGGGATGCCCAGGATCTTGCGGCTCTCGTCGCGGAGCTTGCGCTCCTCCACCGTCTCGCCACTGCCGTCGTCGAGCAGGTCGCCGGCCAGGGGGACCACGTTGCAGGCCAGGGTGTCGGGAAAGATCTCCGGCGAGGGGAAGGTCAGCGACCCACCGTCGTAGGCCAACCCGGCCGAGGTATCGGCTCCCTTGCGCAGCTGGTCCTCGAGCTCGGCGATGCCGGCCAGGCCGGCTCCCGAAACCGCTTGGTAGGTGCTGACCACCAGGCGGCGCAACCCGGCCTCGGCGTGGAGGGGGGCGAGCACGGGCATGGCGACCATGGTCGTGCAGTTGGGGTTGGCCACGATGCCCCTGGGGATGTGCGCGAGGGCGCCGGCGTTGACCTCGGGCACCACCAGAGGCACCTCGGGGTGCATCCGCCACGCCGAGGAGTTGTCGACCACCGTGGCCCCGGCATCGACGAAGCGCTCGGCCAGGGCCCGCGAGGCGCTGGCCCCGGCCGAGAACAGGGCCACGTCGATCCCGGTCAGGTCGGCGCTGGTGGCGTCCTCCACCTCGAGCTCGTCACCCTGCCAGGCCAGGCGCCGCCCGGCGGAGCGGGCCGAAGCGAACAGCCGCAGGGAGCTCACCGGGAAGTCCCGCTCGGCCAGAACCGAACGCATCACTCCCCCTACCAGACCGGTAGCCCCCACGATGCCGACGTTGACGCCCATGCCGCCGAGGCTACTGCCGTCCGTGTGGGTGCCCCCGGGCCATTACACGATCGGGCGCTCCAGCTCGAAGGCGTCGTGGAGGGCACCCACGGCCTCCTCCATGCGCTCGGTGCGCACCACACAGGTGATGCGGATTGACGAGGTCGAGATCATCTCGATGTTGATGCCGCGCATGGCCAGCACCTCGAAGACCGTGGCCGAGACGCCGGGGTGGGCCTTCATCCCCGCGCCCACGAGCGACACCTTGGCGATGGCGTCGTCGGCCACCACATGGGTGGCGCCGAGCTCGTCGGCATGGGCTTCGCAGGTCTTGCGGGCGAGCTCCAGGTGCTCGCTCGGGACCGTGAAGGAGATGTCCGTGCGTCCCTCCTCGGAGGTGTTCTGCACGATCATGTCGACCATGACGTCGTGATCGGCCAGGCTACGGAACAGGGCGGCGGCCACGCCGGGGCGGTCGGGCACCCCCTGGACCGTGACCTTGGCCTCGGACGTGTCGTGGGTGACGGCGGTGATGACGGCCTGTTCCATGGAAGGGTCCTCCTCTCGAACCCAGGTACCGGGTTCCCAGGTGAAGCTGGAGCGCACGTGCAGGGCCACACCTTGGCGGCGGGCGAACTCCACCGAGCGCATGGCCGGCTTGGGACAGCCGGTGGCCGTCATCTCCAGCAGCTCGTCGAAGCCCACGCAGGCCATTCGCCGAGCCGCGGGGACGATGCGAGGGTCGGCGGTGAAGACCCCGCTGACATCGGTGTAGAGCTCGCAGGCGTCGGCGTCGAGGGCGGCAGCCAGGGCCACGGCGGTGGTGTCAGAACCTCCCCGGCCGAGGAACGTGACGTCGCGCGCCGGGCTCACCCCTTGAGCCCCGCCGACGACCGGGACCCGGCCTTCGGCCAGCACCGCCCGCACCCGGTCGGGGCGGACCTCGAGGATCTTGGCGTTGGTGTGGGTGGCGTCGGTGTGGAATCCGGCCTGGCTCCCCGTCAGGCTGTCGGCTTCCACCCCCAGGTCGTGCAGCGCCATGCACAGCAGGGCCGTGGCTTTGCGCTCTCCTGCCGTGATGAGCATGTCCATCTCCCGACCGGGACGCGAGCGCGAGACCTGCGAGGCCAGGTGCAACAAGTCGTCGGTCTCATGGCCCATGGCGCTGACCACGACCACCACCTCGGTCCCCCGCCGGCGGGTGCGAGCCACATGGTCGGCGACCGCCCGGACGCGCTCGGGGTCGGCGACGGAGCTTCCGCCGAACTTCTGGACGACCGCGGACATGGCTGGTGGACGCTACCAGCGCCCCCTCCCCCTTCAGCGAGCGAAGCGAGCCTGTAGCTGGCTGGGCCGCGAGCGAGCGACGCGCCCGGCCACCGACGGGCCACGCCCGTCGCAACGGCGGTGAGCGCTGCCGCCAGGCAGCTCCCCGTCCTTCGGCGAGCGAAGCGAGCCTGTAGGTTGGCCGACCGATGGGAACCGAGAAGCGCCAACGACAAAAGGAGGGTCGCC
>JAUJLZ010000123.1 GCA_030447125.1 Acidimicrobiales bacterium | reverse complement strand
AGGCCACGGTGCTGGACCCGCCGGGGGTGCACTCCACCACGCCGGCGGCCACGGTCGCGCATACGCCTGCGTGCACCAAGTTGTCCTCGGTGATCCACACGCGGGCGTCGATGCGGCGCACGCCGTCGAGGAACAGCACGCGGCCCGGCGAAGCCGTTCGGGGACTGGGATCGCGGGGACCCCAGCCGGCAGCTTCGATCTCAACTGAGGAGTCAACCGGTTCGGCAACCGGTTCTAGGCCGCCGCCGTCGAGGGGCGAGCCGTAATCGGCGTCCCAGGCCTCCACCGCGAATCTCATCAGCGGCCGCCGTTGCCTGATCGTTCTGCCTTCACCGCTCGACCCGCTCCACCGTGGACGTGGTAGGCCCTTTGCGGACCTCGAGCCGAGCCGGCATGCGGTCGGCGAGGTCACGGATGTGGGTGACGATGCCCACCATGCGTCCCGTGGCGCCCAGCTCCTCGAGCGCGGAGGCCACGACATCGAGCGTTTCCGGGTCGAGGGTGCCAAAGCCCTCATCGAGGAACACCGAGTCCAGTCGGACCGAGCCCTGGGCGGCCAGGTCGGCGATGCGCTCGCTCAGGGCGAGCGCCAGCGAGAGCGACGCCAGGAAGGTTTCGCCGCCGGACAGGGTGCGCACGTCGCGCAGCTCGTCGGCGTTGCGATGGTCGCGGATGCGGAAGTGGTTGTCGTCGGCCACGAGCGAGTACCGGCCATCGGACAGCTCCCGCAGGCGGTCGGTGGCCCGCTCCACGAGCTCGTCGAGCGCCTCGGCCAGGAGCCACTGCTCGAACCCCTCAGCGCGCAGCAGCCGGCCCAGTTCCGTCGTCACGCTGGCCTCCTCCACGGCGGCGGCCTCCTGGGCCCGCCATTCGTCCATCTGCCCCAGCTGGCGACGGACGGCGCCGGCTTCAGCGGACACCTTCCCCACCTCCTCTTTCAGCGCCGGCACCATCGCCGAGGGGGCGAGCGCTTCCCCGCCGGCGATGCCGAGGGGGTCGAACAGGCGTCGCAGCTCGGTGGTCCGCTCCTCGACCTGCTGTTCGAGCTTCTCGCCCCTGCGCGTCGATTCCTGACGGTCGGCGGCTCGCAGTTCGTGTTGGGCGGCCGCCCACGTGGCCAGGGCCTGCCAGTCGTCGAGCAGGCGCTCGTCGATTGGTGGCGGCGGTTGGAGCTCGGAGAGGGCGTCGCGGGCCCCGGTGTACTGCCGCCGGGCCGAGCGCTCCTCACGCTGGCGTGCCTGCAACTCGGTGCGGGCTGCCTCTGCGTCGCAATCGGCCGCCGTAACGGCGTGCTCTGCTGCCGCCAGCGCCGCCGTCAGAGTTTCGGCACGGGCCTTGTCCGCCTGGAGCTGCTCGACCGGCGGGGCGGCGACCAGCTGGGCATCGAGGGCCTCCTGCTGGTGAACGATGGCCTGGCACCGGGCCGCGAGGTCACTGTGGCGACCCTGGGCCTTTCGATGCGCGCTGACGGCGGCCTTCAGGGCCGTCCCGGCCGCCGACTCGCCCTCGACGGCCGCCGCCAGTTCGCTCTCGATGTCGTGGTCGGGAAGGTGTGACACGGTTTGGCCGCATACCGGACACGCTTCGCCCACTTCGAGAATCGCGGCCCACCCGGCCGCATCGCTGGCCAGGCGGAGCTGTCGGGCACGGTCCTGGGCTTGCTCGTACGCAGCGCGGGCGGCGCCTTCTGCCCGCTCGGCTTCTGCCTCCTGCTCCTCGGCTTCTTCGGCCTCGACCCTCTTTTTCTCCAGCGCGCCGGCCAGCTCTGAGCGCCGGGCGTGGGCGGCGATCAGCTGCGCGGCGGCGGTCCGGTCAGGGCCTTCCACCACCGCCGTCTTGGCAAGATTTCTGGAGGTCCGGGCCTTCTGGAGTGCAGCTTCAGCGGATCCTAGGCTGGCTTCGGCACCGGACAAGCGCTCGTCTAGCCCGACGACTCCTGCCGGCACCTCCACAGCTGCCAGCGCCGCGACCTGGCGGTCGAGCTGCTCGACGCGTGCGCTGTGGTCGGCCAGAGCGGCGCGCGCCGATTCCACAACAGTCACCGCTTCCTCGACCTGGGTCATCCGTTCCTTCAGCAGCCGCTCGCGGTCGTCGAGCTCCGCCAAGCGCTCCTCGGTGACATCAGAGGCCTTGGCCAGCTGTTCCTGGAGGAACTCGGCACGGTGTCGGGCTGAGGTGGCCCGCTGGCGAGCGAGTTGTCCCATGCGGGCATAGACGCCGAGATCGAGCAGCTGGCGAAGCAGCTTCTGGCGTTCGCCTGGGCTGTCGTGCAGGAAGTCAGCGAAGGCCCCTTGGGGGAGCACGATGGTCTTGGTGAACTGCGCGAAGTCGAGGCCCAACAGCTCCTCGACGGCCGTGGTGAGTTCTCGGGGGCCAGAGGCCAGCACCTCGCCATCGCGCTGGAGGCGGGCCTCTTTGGTGGTGGCTCCGTTTGCCGTCCGCCGAACCACCCGCACGGCGGTGTAGGTGGTGTGGTCAATGAGGAAGTCGAGCCTGACCCGCGCCTCATTGGCCAGCTGGTGAATGGCCGGGGCCACCAGGCGGTCGTCGTCGTACCGGGCGATCGCCCCGTAGAGGGCGAAGGTCATGGCATCGATGATGGTGGACTTGCCCGATCCTGTGGGGCCCACCAGCGCCACCAAGTCCAGGCCATCGAGGCCGATATCGGTGCTCTCCCGGAAGGTGCCGAAGCCCTTGACTTCGATGCGCACCGGTCTCATGAGACGGCCTCGGGATGCGCCCCTTCCTGGGCCAGCTGGGCGTCGCCACCGGTGGCCTCCTCGTAGAGGCCGGCGAACAGCGAGGTGATGCGGGCGTCGGCGATCCCTCGTTCGGCGCAGTAGGCGGCGAACAGCTCGTGGGGGCTCTGGCCTTCCCGGCGTCGCTGCCGGCTTCGCTGTCGCTCGTCGGCCACGTCGACGATGACGTCGACGACCCACTCACCCCGGTGGCGGAAGGCGTCGCGGACCTCCTCGGCCAGACCCGCCCGGCGCTGCTCTCGCAACCGCACCCGCAGCCATGATTCGCGATCGAGGCCCTCGGCGGCGGCCACCACTTCGTCGAGCGTGCCGGTCAGTGACTGCAGCGGCCGCCCTGACGCAAGGGCAACCTCGCGGGCGTCGGCCGGCAGGCCGGCTTGGATGCTGACCACGGTGACTGTCTTGGGGTCGGCCGACTCACCGAAGTCGAGACCCAAGGGGGAGCCCGAGTACCGGATCGTGGTTGCGCCGGGGATGCGCTGGGCGCGATGCATGTGACCGAGGGCCACGTAGCCAAGGGTGGGCGGGAAGCACTGCGGGGGCACCCAGTAGTCGAAGATCGTATGGGCCTGGCGTTCTCCGCCCCCGAAGGCGGCGTCGGCGATGCACAGGTGCGCCACCATGAGGTTCACGCCGCCGGTGTCATCTCCGCAGCCCCCACACAGTGCCTCGACGACCCGGGTGAGGCGTTCGCCGTAGGCCTGGCTGTGCTCGTAGGCGGCACCGGTCATGAGCTCATCGGCTCGCACGATGCCCCGTTGCGACACGAATGGCAGGAGCGCCACCCGAGCGCGCTCGCCGTCGTCGCTCTCGACGGTGACGACGCCGCCTTCTTCCGGGCGGCAGGGGGACGTCGCCACGGTGACCCGGCCCAGCTCGAGCAAAGGAGCAACGGCCCGAAGGCGCTGAGGATTGTCGTGGTTGCCGGCCACCACGATCACCGGCGCCACGGCGGCGAGGTCGAGCAGAGCCTGGTACACGATGCGCTCGGCGTCGGGGCCCGGCGCCGCGGTCTCGAACAGATCGCCGGCCACGACGACGAGGTCGACGTTCTCCCGGCCAGCCACCTCGGCGATCTCGCTGAGGACGGCGGCGTGCTCGTCGGCCCGAGAGCGACCACGGATCGCCTTGCCAACGTGCCAGTCACTGGTGTGGAGGATCTTCACCGCTGGCCGTCCAATCCGGTGAACGGATCGCCGGCGGCGCCGAGCGCCGCGCCGGCACGGCTCGGGCTCAGTTGCGCTTCGTCCACCTCGGAGGGCCGCGTGGCCCAGGCCGGGAAGGGGAACTCAGCCAGGAGAGGGATGGGCAGCTCCGGCTGGATGACAAACATCGATCCCGGCTTGAGGATGGTGGCCCGCTGGCGGGCGACCGGTCCCAGGAACCCGTACTCGTCACGCCCCGCCTCGGCCGGGTCCAGGCGGCCCACCACCCGGATGGAGCTGTTGGCCACCACCCGGCGTTCCACCTCACTGGCCGTTTGTTGAGCGCCGATCAACACGATGCCCAGCGACCGTCCCCGCTCGGCCATATCCAACAGCAGTTCCTTGATCGGGCTGGTTCCTGTCCGTGGGGCGTACTTGTTGAGCTCGTCGAGGACCACAAACTGGCGGGGATCGGGGCGCCCGGAGCGCTCCTTGCGCTCGAACGCGTCCCGCAGCACCACACCGACCACGAACCGCTTGGCCCGGTCGTGGAGATTGTGAAGGTCAACCACCGTTACCTGGTGGGCGTCAAGGTCGACAGCGTGCTCGGCGGCGTCCCCCACGTCGGCCCGCACAACGTGCTCGACGTAGGGCACCGCGGCGTAGAGGCGGCGAACGAAGGCGTTCACCGTGCCCGCCCCGACGGCTCGGCCGGTCCAGCGCTGGTCGACGGGCTCGTCCGCCTCGGCGGGGATGAGTTGGGCTTCGATGGCCTCAACCAGCTGGCGGAACGTGCGGCAGCGGGCGCCCTCCAGGTTCACAGCACCGTCGCCGGCGTCGTCGAGCTCCTCGAGTCGGGCCGTCACCGACGACACCACGATGGTGTACTGCTGACGCTCATCCTCGGCGTCGGCGAATAGATACGGCAACAGCCGACGTCGGCAGAAGGTGGCCACAGTCCAGTAGAAGGGCCGGACCCCGGTGGTGCGGGCCCCGGTGTGTGGCGTGGCGTTGGCGTCGCCGGGGCGGGGCGGGGCGAAGAACCCTACGTCGCGAAACGGAGCCGCCGGAAGCCCCAGCGCGGCGTAGCGGCCGGTGAGGTCAGGATCGGTGGACAGCCGGCGGTTGGGACAGTCGAGGAACATGAGGTCCTCGCCCTTGACGTTGAAAATCAGGGCCTTGGTGTTGGTGGCCTCGGCGCCCAGCACCCCGCTGTGGAACAGCGAGTAGAGCAGGAAGGTGGCATAGCTCGTCTTGGTGGCCACACCGGAGATGCCGGAGATGTTGACGTGGGCGCCGCGGGTGCCGTCGATGAAGTCGAGGTTGAGATGCACGGGCTGTCCGTCCCGGCTGGTGCCCCCGGCCAGCCGGCGCTCCATCTGGTCGTAGAACAGTGCCTGGTCGCGCTCGCTGTCGACCGCCTTGCGCACGGCGGTGCCCGGAAGCGGCGGCACGAAGGTCTCCGGTTCGAACCGGGTGGCCTGCACCTGGGCCACCTCGGCCACCTCGGCGGGCAGCACGCCGTCGGCGATCAGGAACACGTCGGAAGAGAACCGGGCGCCCTCATGGCGGGCACGAACCTGCGCGACCACGCCGTACATGTGGACGCACTCACCCGAGGGCAGGATCCGCTCGAGCGCCACCACGTCGTCGAGCTGCAGGGACCGGCCCGGGGCCACGGCCACCCAGAACTCCAGTGGAGTGGCCTCCTCACCCTGAGTGCCCAGTACGCGCCCGACCATCGGACTCTTGGGCGTGGATCCGTCGCTCATAGCCATGCCTGAGGATACGTAGTGGGTGGGACAGCGAACCAGCGTCTGTCAAGTGACCGATCCAGGCGTGCTGCGTTACCCCTGCCGGCCGAGTACGGAGAGCACCGCGAAGCTGACGCGTAGGTGAGCCGGCCACTGTTGTTGTGGCCGCCCTCGCCGCTCAGCGGGATTGTGGCGCGCGCTGCGGTGACGCAACCTCGTTGCTTATGGCTCGTCCCTCGGTTCGGGGCGTCCCGGCCGGGGCGGGACGGGCGTTAGAGCTCGTGGAGTCCGAGGGCTCGACGGGTCCGTCCACGCTGTCAGGGTCCTGGTGGGCCTGGGCGGCGATGCGTTCGAAGATGTCCCACGCACCATCGACGTCGAGGAGGCGGGCAACTGTCGCCTGCGCCGCAAGATTTTTGTCGAGCACCCAGTCCCACTTGTCGATCTC
>JAUJLZ010000014.1:15679-19049 GCA_030447125.1 Acidimicrobiales bacterium | reverse complement strand
GATCCGGGTGGGATCGACGGGGTACTCACTTGTCACCTCCTCGAGCAGGCCGGTGAGGAAGCCGAGATCGTCGACGCCCTGCTCGGCGGGGATCCCGCAGCAGAAGCCGGCGTTCCAGGAATCCCCCAGGCTCTCGGGGTACACCACGACGAAGTTGCCGGCCCTGGCCGCCCGATCGAACTGGGTGACCTCCCGGAAGGCCTCGGCGTTGGCGAACGAGTCGTGCAGGGCCACCACGAGGGGCACGGGCGAGCTGGGCTCGACGGTCGGTGGGGCGAAGACCCGGTAGGTGCGCCGCTGCCCGTCGACATCGATCTCGCCGAACTGCACGGCAGGGCGCAGTGGTGCCGGCGGGGCCGGCCCGTCAGGCACTGTCCCAGTGCACGCAGCTAGGGCCACCATGCACACAGAGACAGCCAGCGATTGTGCTCGCATTGGTGCAAACGCTACAACGCCGAGGCCCGCTCCTCATGCCGTGGTCGGCTGATCCCCCACCAGGCTGGCCTCCTCGACGAGGGGTCGACGAGGGGTCCACGAGGGGGGGCCCACCAGCCCACAGCGCCTGCACTACGACGCTGTGGGCCGGCGGTGCCTCGACGATCTACAGAGCGACCGTCATCACCGTCAGGCCGGGGCCTCGACGTCGTTCTGCTCGACCAGGAAGTCGAGCTTGCGGGCCAGGAACGATGCCATCTGGTCACGGGGAACCGTCTCGCCCGGCTCGAAGCGGGCGTTGCCCACGCCCACGGCGATCTGCTCCGAGGCGATGGCGTTGATGTTGTCCTCGTGGACGCTGTCCTCGTCGTCGACGAAGAAGTTGGCGTCCGTGGTGATCTCGTGGCCGAGGAAGTCCTCGGCCCGGTTGATGAAGCTCGCCATCTGCGCCCGGGTCACGGGCCGTTCGGGCCCGTAGCAGTCACTGGGGAGCCCGGCTGGGCCACCCACGACGATCCCGGCGTCGGCCAGGAGCTGGATCGCCTCGAAGTGCACGTTGGCCGAGGTCAGATCGGCGGCGTTCGAGGCGCAGGGGAAGGCATCGGCGTCGTTCGCCACCCCTTCGAGGGCCCCGGGATCGACCGTCTCGATGAGGCGGGCGATGAAGCTGGCCATCTGGTCACGAGGGACGGCTTGCCCGGGGCTGTAGGTGGTTGCCGTGGTCCCCTCGGTGATGTCGAAGGCGGCGATGCAGGCGATGGCCTCCTGGTGGGTGTCATCGTCATCGACATCGCTGAAGTTGGGGTTGGCGATCAGGCCGGGGGGACAGGCGTCGTCGATGTCACGAGCCTCTCCGACGTCGGTCGTCGGCCCCTCGACCAACTCACCACACAGCGCGGGGATGGTGGCCTCCAAGGGAAGCGTCGGGTCGAGGGAGCTCCGGGGATCCCCGTCGTACATGGCGGGGTCGGCGAAGAGCTCCGAGATGCCGTGCACCACGATCACCCCGTCGACCAGTTCATCGACCGTCACGCCCTCGGGCAGCTCGAAGGTCCGCTCGTAGACGTAGCTGCCGCTGGCATCGGCGACAGGGAAGCGGTCAACGGCGACGCCGCTGGCCGCCGAGACGTCACCCTCCGTCGTCAGCGACACCTCGACGGCGCCGTAGAAGGGCTGGCCTTCGGCGGAGTCGAGGAGGTTCGTGGGCGCGTTCTGGGCACCGGCACCGGGCGGCGGGCACACGTTCTGGCCGCCGAGGTGGATGTGCTGGGCGTGGGGCAGGTTGGCCGACACCCCTTCGGTCTCCACCCGGACGCTGACCTGGCTGCCCTCAGCCTCGATCGTCGCGCTGCCCGAGCCTCCTGAATCGTTGAGCGGGGCCAACACGGTGCTGAAGCTGTCGGTGTGCTGCGCACTCGCACCGGGCACCGCGATGGTCGCCGAGGCGACCAGCACGACACCGAGTGCTGCAAGGATCCTTCTCATTGCTTCTCCTCTCGTGGTTCTTCATGGATGATCTCTCCGAAGGCTCGAGCACGACGTCCGCCTGCTCTGACAAGCGCGGGAACACCCGGGCGGAGATCTCGGAACGTGCCGTTCATACCCACGACGAGCGATGTTGTGTAACGGCCACGCCACCGATCGGTCACGCACCCGCAGCAATGGGGGCGACGAGGCGGTCCGAGAGCATCATGAGGGTGTTGACGGCCACCCCCACCAGGCCGAGGGCCAGGGGGGTCCTGCGCCCACGCCTGGCCAGGCCCCAGGCCTACTGGCCGGCGGGGCCGGGGTCCATGTACATGACCTCCCACAGATGACCGTCGAGGTCCTGGAAGCTCCGGCCGTACATGGGGGCCTGGTCCATGGGCTCGTTCGCCGGCTGGCCCCCGGCGGCCAGGGCCTTGTCGGCGATGTCGTCCACCTGCTCCCGGCTGTCGGCCGACACGGCGATGATCACCTCCGTGCTCGTCATGGCGTCACAGAGCTTCTTCTTGGTGAAGGTCTTGAAGTACCGCCCGACGAGCAGCATGACGAAGGCGTCCTCACTGATGATCATGGCCGTGGCGTTCTCGTCGGTGAAGTGCGGGTTGAACTGGAAGCCGACCTGGGTGAAGAAGGCCACCGACTTGGGGAGATCCCTCACCGGCAGGTTGATGAAGATCTTTCGGTTGGTGCTCATGGGTTCCTCCGTGGTCGGGGTGGCTCGGGGCGAGGTGGAGACTCCCTTACCCAAAGGGTGAGGGCGGCGCCGGGACGGGTCTCGGTGGGGCCGGCCACGTAGCCCCGCTCGGCCAGGAGCTGGCCGACGACCTCCACGTCGGCCCGGGTGTGGGAGCTGAGCAACCACACCCGGTCGTGGTCGGCGGTGATGGCCTCGATCTCCGGCTCGTAGCCGGAGGGGTCGTCGCGGTGGGGGCCGAGGACGCGGACGCGGGGGTCGGCCACGGTGGCGGCGAAGCCGTTGGCCGAGGTGGGGTCGGCCCGCAGCTCCACCGGTGCGCCGGTGTAGAGGGCGTGGGCCCAGCGTGACGCCGAGTAGACGGCGATGGCGTCGTCGGCTTGGGCCTGGGCCTCCACCATGGCCACCAGTGGCCGCAGGTCCTCCTCGGGATACGGGGGCGGCGCCCGCACGGACACAGCGCCACCACCGCCACCACCGCGGCGGGCAGCGCCCAGGAGGTGGGACCCGACCGGCGGCCCAGGGCCAGGTGCAGGGCCAGAGCGACGAGCAGCGCCAGCGAGGGGTAGAGGTGGATGTCGGTACGCCCGCCCCCGAGCGGGGCCCGGGCCAGCGCCGCCAGCACCACCGCCACCACCAGCGGGGTGACCACCAACACGGCCAGGGCCGGGCGACGCCATCCCACCACCACCACCGCCAGGGTCAGGGCCACGGCCACCACGCCGGGGGGCAGGGCGCTGAAGCCGTCGAGCAGGT
>JAUJLZ010000014.1:8096-15579 GCA_030447125.1 Acidimicrobiales bacterium | reverse complement strand
CGCCCAGCCACGCCCAGCGCCGCCCGTCGCCCGGTCGCCTCACCACCCACCACCCGAGGCCGAGCACGACGACGGCCAGGGCAGCGTCGGTGGTGAAGGGCTTGACCCGCGCCGAGTACACGACGTGGACCGGCGCGCTGAGCAGCAGGGCACCGGCAACCACGGCGGCCCCACGCAGGAGGCCGAGGCGTCGGGAGACGAGGTACAGCCCCGGGGGGGCGACCACCCCCATGGCGAAGGGCAGGGCTTGGGCCGAGGTCGACGAGAAGCCGGCCAGGCCCACCACGCCGGCCAGGGCGACGGCGAAGCCGGGGGCGGTGACCCCCACGGTGGCCAACTCGCCCAGGCCGTCGGCCTTGGCGGCCAGGGCCAACCAGGCGTCGTCGAGCCACAGGCTGGACGGCCCGAGCTGGGGCGCTCGCAGCCACGCACCGACGATCACCAGGACGGCGACCACCACGAGGTCGAGGCTCGACCAGGGCCGCCGGTCGACACCGGAGCCCCGGGGTGGACCGCTGCCTCGATCGGAGGCGGGGAGACGACCCTTCGGCGGAGCGTGCGCAGCGACCCGGCGAGGCTACCGGCCGGTGTGGGCCGCTACGAGCGCCTCCAGCGCCCGGCGACCTCGGAGTAGCGCACGATGCAGGCGAAGGCGGCGAAGCCGTCGCGCCAGCCGATCTTCTTGCCCTCGGCGTAGGTGCGCCCGTGGTAGGAGATGCCGACCTCGTAGATGCGCCAGCCGCCGGCGGCCACCTTGGCGGTGATCTCGGGCTCGATCCCGAAGCGCTGCTCCACCACCTCGATGCTGTCGAGGACCTCCTTGCGGAACATCTTGTAGCAGGTCTCCATGTCGGTCAGGTTGAGGTTGGTGAAGGCGTTGGAGACCAGGGTGAGCAGGCAATTGCCGAGGTAGTGCCAGAAGTACAGGACCCGGTGCGGTCGGCCGGAGAGGAACCGGGAGCCGTAGACCACGTCGGCCTGGCCGCTGAGGAGGGGCCCGAGGAGCTGCTCGAAGTCGGCCGGGTCGTACTCGAGGTCGGCGTCTTGGACCACCACGAAGGGACCCCTGGCCTCGGCGAAACCCCGGCGCAGCGCCGCCCCCTTGCCCTGGTTGACGGGCTGGCGCAGCACCCGCAGCCGGGGGTCGTCGATGCCGGCCAGGAGCTTGGGGGTGGCGTCGGTGGAGCAGTCGTCGACCACGATCAGCTCGCACGTGCGGGGCGACGCCAGCACCTGGGCGCACGCCTCGGCCACAAAGGCCTCCTCGTTGTAACACGGCATCACCACCGACAACACGGCGTCGGATCCAGCAGGCACCACGAGGCCGATCCTCCCACAGTCGGCTTTCCCGGCGATACCTACGCACGATCCCACCCCACCTTCTAGGTGTAACCAGCACCTATTGACGTCGTCCTGGCCCTGAGGGAGGCTCCCGCCGCCCGGACCGACCGGGTCCGGGCCGACACGGGGGGATTCACATGGCGAGGTGGCGTGCGAGGCGGCCGGCACGACGACAGGCGGTGGGAGCCGCCTCGGTGGTGGTGCTGGTGATGGCCTGGTCCTCCGCCGTCTTGGCTCAGGAGGACGAGGCGCCGGTGGTCACCGGAGCCGTGCAGGTGACCGACCAGGTCAACCCCAACCGGGCCCACAACCAGCCCCAGGTGCTGGTGCACCCCGAGGACCCCGACCTGTTGGCCGTGGTCGAGGCCGACTTCCTCACCAGCACCTGCAACGTCCACATCAGCCGGGACCGGGGCCGGAGCTGGACCAAGGCATCGGGCTCTCCGACGCCGCCGCTGTACGCGGCCTGTTCCCGGCCCACCTTCGGCCCCTACCTGGCCGCCTCCTTCGGCGCCGACGGCACGCTCTACGTCGTGGGGGCGGGTTCGGAGACCGGCGGGAGCCGCGGCCCCACCGACGCCTACGCCGCCCGGAGCACCGACCTGGGGGAGACCTGGGAATACGCCACCATCGCCGCCTCCGAGGAGGTGGAGTACACCACCCGAGAGGGCGAGACCCTGATGGAGGGCGAGCGCTTCGCCTACGTGCGCATGGCCACGCATCCAAGTGATCCCGACCTGGTCTACGCCGGCTTCCGGGTGCAGCCCGAGGCTGCCCCCTTCGCCCAGGTCCCGGTGCGCAGCGTGGTCTCGACGTCGACCGACGGGGGCCGGACCTGGAGCGAGCCCACCGACATCTTGGACCAGAGCTTCTCCCGGGAGGAGATCTACGGCTCCGACGTCCCCGCCCTGGCCGTCGCCGACGACGGCACCATCTACGCCTTCACCAAGGAGCGGGCGCCTTCCGCTCCCCCGCCGGCCACACCGCCGCCAGCCGATGAGCCGGTGCCCACGCCACCCGGCCCGAGCACGCTGTGCAAGCCGGCGTCGGCCGCGCCGACCACCACCACTGCTCCCGACGCCGCTCCCGAGGCCGCCCCCGCCGTCGAGGGCGCCCCCGCCGTCGATGCTCCCGAGGGCGAGACGACGACGACGACGACCGCACCGACCACGACGTCGACCACCGTGGCGCCCGGGCCCGGCGAACCGGGGGCGGGGTCGCGGTTGTTGCTGTCGAAGTCGACCGACGGGGGCCAGACGTGGGAGGCCTCGGTGGTGGACGACAGCGGCTTGATCTGCGTGCCCTGCCTGACCACGCCCGAAGCCAGCATCGACCCCGACACCGGTGACCTCTACCTGGTCTTCGAGCAGAGCGACTCGCCCCCACCCGACGCCCGCGACAACCGTGACATCTGGTTCATGCGCTCCAGCGACGAGGGCGAGACCTGGAGCGAGCGGCTGCAGCTCAACGACGACGACGACCCCAACCGCGACCCCAACTACGACCAGCTCTTCCCCGGGGTCGACGTGGCGCCCGACGGTCGCATCGACGTGGCCTGGTACGACTTCCGCACCGACGCCCTCTACAACCCGGTGGGAACGGGCAGGGCCGATCGCAGCGAGGAGACCTGCTGGGACGTCTTCTCGACCTTCTCGACCGACGGGGGCCGGACCTGGGCCCCCAACATCCGAGTGAGCGACCGCACGATGAACCAGAACGAGGGCTACGTCCTCAACCTGGCCTACGACCTGCGCGGACCCATCGGGGTGGCCTCCACCAACGATGCCGCCCACATCTCCTGGTCGGACTCCCGGGCCGGGCGGGTCGACCTCCCGGCCGAGGACGTCTACGTGGCGGCGGTCGTCCACCAACTCGACGAGGACGACGGCTCCTCGATCCGGCCCCTGTCGGTGGCCCTCGGGGCCGGCGCCGGGCTGGCCCTGGCCGGCCTGGTCGCCCTGGTGGCCACGCTGGTCACGCGCCGGCGCTGATCCTCACCTCGACCGAGGACCGATGAAGGCGGTCAGTGCCCGCCGGCCTCAACCCGGGTCGGCGTGCTGGCCGCCGGCCGCGGGAGCGCTACATCAGGGGCGCCGTGCCAGCCGTCCGCTCACCTTCGCCGGGACGACCGCCGCGGATGGCGGGGAGATGCCGCCCGAGCCGTGAGCACACCGGCTACCGCTGCAGCGGCAATGCCCGCCATCAGCACCCCGGTCATGCTGGCGGGCCAGGGCCGGACGTGGTCGGTCGTCGGGACCGATCGAAGGACGGCTTGGGCGGCGCGTTTCTCCCCGGCCAGAGGTGCCGGCGTCAGCGATCCCGCCTGGGCCAAGGCTTCGAGGCGGGGTGGCTCGCGCCGTATCTCGCCCGTGGTCTGGCTGCGGTCGGACTGGTCGGCCTCATCCTCGGCGGCGAGGGCAGCGGCGACGACATGGGGCGCGGCGGCGAGAGCGTCGGCAAGGAAGCCGTCGAGCACCGGTTTGGGGTCTACTGGGCCTCCACCCTGGGGGTGAACCTCGAAGTGCACGTGAGGCGGGGTTCCTCGGGCGTTGCCGGAGCTGCCGTTGTAGCCGACGAGTTGCCCCACGGCCACCGGGTCGCCGTCGGCCAGACCCTCGGCCACGCCGGCCAGGTGGGCCAGGTAGTAGTAGGTGCCGTCGGACTCGGTGACGTAGACGGCAAGGCCCCCCAGCCCACCACGGCTGACGCGCACTCGGCCGTCGGCCGGCGACCGCACGGGCGTCCCCCTGGGGGCGAAGATGTCGGTCCCTTGGTGCAGGCGCCAGCCCGGGCCGAAGCGGGGGAACAGCCAGTCGTGGGTGTACGTGGCTTCACCGGCGACGGGGAAGCGCCCAAAGCCGGTCATCGCCGCTTCCTCGGAAGTCGCTCCCGCCGCCCGGAGGGGAGCCAAGGCGTCGAGCAGCGGCTTGGTGGTGCTGGCTCCGCTGCGCTGGACGGCGTTGGTGCGGGCCTGCAGCTCGGTCGGCATACCGGAGGTGCGAGGTCCCAACGATCGACCTGCGTCGGGGGAGAAGAGGGACAAGGGAGACGGGGGCCACGGCGGTGGGAGATTTGCAGGTCCCGGCCCGGGAAGATCTGCAGGTACCGCCGGCGATTCGGCAGGGCTGGGGCCGACGGGACTGGGGCCGACAGGGCTGGGGCCGACGGGACTGGGGCCATCGGAGACGGAATCGGCGGGCACCGCTCCGGTGGGTTCGGGGACGGCACGTTCGGGGGACTGGTCGGCGGGTACGGAGGCGGCGGGTAACGGGTCAGTGGGCTCGGACAACTCATCGGAGAGTTGGGGGGCGGCGGGCACGGTCGGCCCGGCAGCGGCGGCCTCGAGCGCCGGGTCGGTTGGCGCCTCCTTGGTGGGTACCGGGCCAGTTCTGGCCGGGTGGACTGGCCCGGGGTCAATCGGGAGGGGGACCCATTCGATGGAAGCCGGGTCGCCGGTTGCGGCAGCCGTCGAGGTTGTCGACACCGGCTCGGCCGGCTCCGCCGGCGGCGGTCCCAGGCACGCCTCCGGCACCTCGATCGGGAGGAGCTGCGCCTCGACCTCACCCGGCACCGCCGGACCCGTGGGCGGGGCGGCCGTGGCCAAAGCCGATGTCGACGGCATCATCGTGGCCACCGCCTGGCCACATCGGACCGCCGCGCTTCCCGGAGGAGCCTCCTCTGCACCTGTCGCTCTCATGGGCGAGCCAAGCACCAGGACGAGCACGACCAAGCCGGCGACCGGACCCCGGCGAGCGCGGACACGATGGGCAGCGACCGCCCTGTCACCGCCAGTTCGGTCCACTGCCAGTCAGGCTATCGCACGAATTGTTACCCTTCGTTTACAGTTCGGCAACTCCAGATGAAGCTGACGCGAACCACCAGCGACCGCGGTGCGGAGGGTCAGATGAGAGTGGGTGGGAAAGAGCCCGGAACCGGGACCGTTATGGTCACGGGGTGAGCTCTTCAGGTGGCGGGATGATGTCGCCCGGCCTGATGGACGGGCCACGATGACCGCCGTCGTCGTCTTTGCGCTTCTGTGCCTGGCCGTGGGGTTGCCGGTGGCCGTGCTCCTCGCCCGCCGGGAAGCACCCCAGTGGGGCAGCGTGGTGGTCGAAGGCGCCCTCCTCGGCCTGGGCTGGTACCTGGCCCTGGGCCTCGTCGTGGCCCGCCTCGGTGTCCTGGGGCGAGTGACCGTCGTGGTTCCCTCCCTGGTCGTGGCCGCCGTGGCCTGGACGGGGGCCGTGCCCGTGCTCAGGCGCTGGCCCCGGCCCCAGCCGACGTGGTTCGGGGGCGCCGTGGTGGGCCTGTTCGCCCTGGCTACCTTCGTGCGCCGGGACGCCTTCTACTTCCTGTACCAGACCGCCGACTTCGGCGAGTACGTCAACCGGGGCAACATCTTGGCCGCCGGGGGTGAGTTCCACGAGTGGTTCCTCCAGCTCTTCAGCGTCACCCTGGCCCTGTCCAACGTGGCCCTCGGGGCCGACGGCACCGTCGACATCGTCCCCTTCCTCGGCCTGTTGATGGTGGCCGGGGTGCTGGCCGTGGGCCAGCGACTCGGCTTCGGCCGGGTGGTGCGGGGCGTGATGCTCCTGGTGCTCGCCGTCGAACCCGTGGCCGTTTGGTACTCCCGCTTCCCGGCCTCCGAGACGCTCTACGCCGCGCTGTTGGTGGCCTTCGTGTTGTTCACCCTCTTGGCCGTGCGCCGGTCGGGCGGGGCCGAGGTGGCGGTGGCGGGCGTGCTGGCCGGGCTGATGATGGTCACCCGAGCCAACGCCGTGCTGCTGTGGCCGGTGTTGGTGGCCGTGCTCGGCCTGTGCGCCTTCGTCGTGCGCCGGCCTGCGCTGCGCACGCTGGCCGGGGTGGTGGGAGCGTCGAGCCTGGCCATGTACGTCGGCTTCATCTACAACGCCCGGTTCTCGGCGGCCTACTTCATCGACTACCAGCTGGCCAACTTCGCCCCGCCCCCCCTGTTCCCCTACCTCGGGGGCCTCGACCAACCGCCGGAAGCCCTGATCGGCCTCGTCGTCATCGGGTTGGTGGTGGCGGCCGTGGTCGCTGCCGCCTTGGCCGTCAACCGCGGGGTCGGACCGGCGGTGGAGGGGCGACTGGCGGCGCGGGTACGAGCTGGTGCGCTTCCGTTGGCGGCGGGCGTGATGGTGCTGGCCCTGTTCGTGGTCTTCGTCCCCGTCGGGCTGGCCGACGCCGTGGTCCGCTACGACTGGTTGCTCCTGGCCCTGGTGGCCGCCGGGGCGCTGATCGCCGTCGCCGACGTGTCCCGGTGGTCCGACGACGCCGCCCGGGTGGTGGCCGTGCTGTCGGTGGTGGTCGCCGGCGCCTTCGCCCTGCTGTTCGCCCACCGCCTCCCGCTGGCCCACAGCGCGCCCTACTTCCTCTACTGGGACCGCTACCTCGTCAGCGAGGTGCTCCCGGCCATGGCCATCCTCGGGCTGTGGGGCGTCGCCGCCGTGGTGGCCGGGTGGAACCGCTGGGGGCGAGGGCGGTCTCCGGCGGCGTTGGGGGCGCTGGCCCTGGCCGTGGTGCTGGTCGCCGCCGGGTACCAGGCCTTCGAGCGCACCCGACTGCAGCGGGAGCTGGTTCTCTTCGACGGTGCCTACCGCCAGTTCGAGGCGCTCGACGAGCTGGCCGCTCCGGGTGATCTCCCCGTCATCTACTCCGGGCTGGCCAGCGAGGACCTGCCCGAGGGGTGGCTCCACACCAACACCTACCGGGTGTTCGCCCTGCCCCTCCAGCAGAGCTTCGGGCGCGACGTGCGCAACATCGACCGCCTGCAGCCCTTCGGCGCCGACCCCAGACCCGGTGCGGCCGAGGTGGCCGATCTGGTGCGGGCCTCGGGGTCGGACCGGGCCATCCTCATCGACGCCTCGCCACCGTCAGGCGCGTCGTCGGGTGCGTCGTCAGTCGGGGGCGAGACTGGTGCCGGCGGGTCCGAAGCCGGCGGGTCCCGGGCCGGGGGATCCGCCCTGGCCACCCAGGCCGCGCCCAACCTTCGCCGGCGACCCCTCGGGTCGATGACCATGGAGATCCCCATCCTGCCCCGCCGCCTCGACCCCGCCGACGAGACGTGGACCGAGCTGACCATGGACCTCGACGTGTGGCTGGTGGAGCTGGCGCCCCCTGCCAC
>JAUJLZ010000014.1:1329-7996 GCA_030447125.1 Acidimicrobiales bacterium | reverse complement strand
AGGTCGACCAGGCCCGCCGCCGTGCGCTCCCAGGTGAAGGTGGCGGCCCGAGCGCACCCGGCCTCGACCAGTCGGGACCGCAGGCCGTCGTCGTCGACCACCCGGGCCAGGGCCTGGGCCAGGGCGTCGTCGTCGCCCGCCGCCACCAGCACGGCGGCGTCGCCGGCGACCTCAGGGATGCCGCCCACGGCGGTGGCCACCACGGGCGTGCCCGCGGCCATGGCCTCGAGCATGGGGAAGCCGAAGCCCTCGTCGCGCGAAGGCAGGGCCAGGACCCGGGCCCGGGACAGCAGGGCCCGGCGCACGGCGTCGTCGACCCAGCCCAGCACCACCACCCGGGCGGCCACACCGGCGGGCAGGGTGGCCAGCGCCGCCTCCAGCTCGGGGCGGGCGGGACCGTCAGGCCCGGCGATCACCAGGCGCAGGCCGTCGTGGCCGGCGCCACCCTCGCCCGAGCCCACCAGCAACCCGAAGGCCCGCACCAGCGAGTCGAAGGCCTTGCGGGGATCGAGGGAGCCGAGGGCGAGCACGAAGGGACCCTCGCCCACGGCTGCCGGAAGCGGGGCCACACAACCCTGCACGGCGACGGCCGGCGGAACCCCGAAGGGGACGACGGCCACCCGCTCGCCCGCCTTGTAGAGGTCGCGCACCTCGCCGGCCATGTACTCGGTGCTGACGTGCAGCCACGCCCCCCGGCCGACGGCCCGCCGCACCAGGGTGGTGAACGCCGCCCGCTCGGGCAGGCACAGCTCGGGGTGGCGTGTGCACCAGCAGTCGTGGATGGTCACCGTGGTGGGGCGCCGGGCCATGGGCGGCACGACGAAGTTGGTGCCGTGCACCACGTCGGCGTCGCCCAGCCAGCGGTCGGCCCTGGGTCGGTCCCAGCGGGCCCAGGAGCGCATCAGCAACCGGGCCGGCACCGGCAGCAGCCGCGTCCCCTCGGGCAACCCCGTGGGCCGGCGCCGGGCCCGCTGCACCAGGGCCCGGCCGCTGGGCACGTAGGGGACCATCTCCACCTCGTCGGGCAGGGCGGCCAGCAGCTCGTGCACCGTCTGGGGCACCCCCGTGCGGGGCTCGCGCAGCGGGGTGGCGTCGAAGGCGACCCGCATACCCGGCGAGGGTAGCCAGTGGTGCGCAGTCCCCGAGATGGGGTGCCGGGAAGGGGCTGCGGTAGATTCAGCGAACGTGACCACCGCCGACCCCTCAGTGCTGACGACCGTCGTCGCCCCTCGGCGCAGCGTCTACCGCCACCTCACCCAGCTCTGGGTCTACCGGGAGCTGCTGGGAAACCTGGTGCGCAAGGAGCTGAAGGTCAAGTACAAGAACAGCGTCCTCGGCTTCTGCTGGTCGTTGCTGAACCCGCTCATGTACCTGGTGGTGTTCTTCATCGTCTTCGAGGGGATCCTCGGCGCCGGCGTCAGCTACTTCGCCGTGTTCCTCCTCACCGGGCTGCTGGCGTGGAACTTCTTCTCGGTGTCGCTGGGTGCGGCCACGGGGGCCATCGTGGGCAACTCGTCGCTGGTGAACAAGATCTACTTCCCGCGCGAGATCCTGCCGCTGTCCACCGTGGGCGCCAACATCGTGCACTTCTTCCTCCAGGGCATCGTGTTGGTGGTGGCCCTGATCGCCTTCCAGCTCACGCCCGACCCCGCCTACGTGTGGCTGGTGATCCCCTCCATGCTGGTGCTGCTGCTGTTCACCTCGGCCATGGCCGTGCTCCTCTCCGCGGTCAACGTCTACGCCCGGGACACCCAGCACCTGCTGGAGCTGGCCCTGCTGGCCTGGTTCTGGCTCACCCCCATCGTGTACCCCTGGGGTGTCATCGCCGGCGTGCTCGGCGGCCGCGGCCTGCCCGTGAGCATCCCCTTGCTCAACCCCATGACCTCCATCGTGCTCGGGTTCCAGCGCAGCCTCTACGGCCTGGTGGTCAACGACGACGGCGGCCTCGTCCTGCCCGATGCCTCTCCGCTGTGGTACTTCCGCAACCTGGCGATCGTGGGCCTCGCCTCCATCACCCTGCTGGCACTGGCCATCAAGCTGTTCGGCCGGCTGGAGGCCAACTTCGCCGAGGAGCTGTAGACGTGGCCGTCCCCGCCATCGAGGTGCACGGCGTCTCCAAGCGCTTCCGTTTGAGCACTGACCGCCAGTCGTCGCTCAAGGAGAAGGTCATCCACCACCGCAAGCGGGCCAAGCCGGTGGACTTCTGGGCCTTGAGCGACATCGACTTCGACGTGGCCGAGGGCCACACCGTGGGCCTCATCGGCCACAACGGCTCAGGCAAGTCCACCCTGCTCAAGTGCACCGGCGGCATCCTCCAGCCCACCACCGGGGAGATCCGGGTCCGGGGCCGCCTAGCCTCGCTGCTGGAGCTGGGCGCGGGCTTCCACTCCGACCTCACCGGGCGGGAGAACGTGTTCCTCAACGGCTCGATCCTCGGGCTGTCCAAGCGCGACATCGCCAAGCGCTTCGACGACATCGTGGCCTTCGCCGAGCTGGAGAAGTTCATCGACCAGCAGGTCAAGCACTACTCCTCGGGCATGTACGTGCGCCTGGGCTTCTCGGTGGCCACCAACGTCGACCCCGACGTGCTCCTGGTCGACGAGGTGCTGGCCGTGGGTGACGAGTCGTTCCAGCGCAAGTGCCTCGACCGCATCAAGACCTTCCAGCGCGAAGGTCGCACCATCGTCTTCGTGACCCACGGCGCCGACCTGGTGCGCCAGATCTGTGATCGGGCGGTGGTGCTCGACCAGGGCAAGATGATGGTGCACGGCACGCCCAGCGAGGCCGTGCGGGTGTTTCGCGACACCCTGCTCACCTCGGGCGGCCTCGACGGGTCGACCGACTCCACCGTCGCCGAGCACGACCAGCGGGTGCGCATCCGCACCGTGTCGGTCGACTACCCCGAGCCGGGACGCAGCTACGTCAAGACCGGCGAGAAGCTCACCGTCAGCGTGGGCTACGAGGCGGTCGAGCCCGTCGACGACGCCGTGTTCGTGATGTCCCTGCACGGCCAGGACGGCCACATCGTCTACGGCATCAACACCTGGGCGGCGGGCCATCGCCTGCCCACGCTCCAGGGAGAGGGGGAGATCGCCTTCGTCGTCGAGTCCTTGGCCCTGCTGGAGGGCCACTACCCCCTCACCGTGGGCGTGCACAGTCTGGAGGGGGGCATCACCTTCGACTGGCGCGAGCAGCACGAGCACGTCGACGTGGTCAGCCCCGGCAACCAGGCCTGGGGGGCGGTGAACCTGCCCATCCAGATCGACCTGAGCCGCCTGGCGGTCGATCCCGCCGGAGCACCGGCCGGGGTGGCCACCTGGCTCACCGACTCGGCGGCGGCGGCCCGGTGACCCACGTCGACGAGGACCCCGAGCCCGCCCAGCCGGCGATCAGTGCCCCCGAGGCCAGCGTGCCCGGGGCCCCGGAGCCCCAGCCGCTCGACGCCGAGCCCCTCGACCTCGACCAGGTGGTCCGCGAGATCGAGGACGAAGTGCGGGCCCGCCGGGCCTCGGGCGCCTTTCCCCCCGGCCTCGAGCGCGACCTCGACCTCGTCTTCGCCCGCTTCTCCCCCGCCGCCGCCAGCGGTGACGACCTCGACGCCGTGCTGGCCGCCGCCGACCGGGCCAGCTTCATCGACATCGACGTGCCCACCGCCTCGAACATCCCCGGGATGGCCCCGGTCAAGCGGGGGCTGCGCAAGCTCATGGGGTGGTACGTGGGCTACCTGGCCCACCAGGTGTCGGAGCTGGCCACCTCGTCCGTGGCGAGCCTCAAGCTCATGGGGGCGAGGGTCAAGGCCCTCGAAGCGGTCACGCCCGGGGCCAGCGCCGCCGTGCTCGACGAGGCCCGCCGGGTGGCCCGACCGGCCCAGGTGGCGCCCTTCGACGACGTGGTCGCCGGGCTGTTGTCCGGGGCCGATGGTCGGGTGCTGGTGGCCGAGTGCGGCGATGGCGCCTTGGTGCGCCGCCTGGTCGACGACGGCCTTGACGCCTACGGGATCGACCCCCACCCCGAGCTGGCCGAGGCGGCTGCCACGGGCGGGCTCGAGGCCCGGGTGGGCGAGGCCCTGGCCCACCTGCGGGGCGTCGACGAAGCTGCGCTGGGCGGGTTGGTGCTGTGCGGCTGCGTCGACCGCCTGCCCCTGGCCTCGATCTTGGAGCTGGCCGACCTGGCCGCCCACGCCCTGGCCGACGACGGACGGGTGGCTGTGGTGGGCACCACCCCCTCGGCCTGGACCGCCTCCGTCGATCCGGTGGAGGCCGACCTGGCCCCCGGGCGCCCGCTGCACGCCGCCACCTGGGTGGCGTTGCTCGAGCGGCGGGGGATGCTCGGCGTCGAGCGCCACGACGGGGACCGGTCGGTGCGCCTGGAGCCGGTGGCAGGCGAGGGCGCGGGCGTCCTCAACGCCAACCTGGCCCGCATCGAGGAGGCCCTCTTCGGCCCGGCGAGCTTCGCCGTGACCGGCACCCGCCGGCGGTGAGGGCCGCCGTCCACCAGTTCATCCCGAACTTCGCCCCCCGCACCGCGGTGGGGAACCACACCCTGCAGGTCCAGGCCGTGCTGCGGGAGATGGGGGTGCGCTCGGACATCTTCGTGGCCGAGGCCGCCCCCGCCCTGGCCGGGTCGTCCCGCCCCTACCGTGACTACGCCGGCGACGGTCCCGCCGTGTTCGTCTACCAGGCGTCGACGGGCAGTGCCATGGCCGAGTACCTGGCCCAGCGGCCCGAGCCCAAGGTGGTGAACTACCACAACCTGACGCCGGTCTCGCTGTTCGGGGCGTGGGAGCCCCAGGTGGGCGCCGAGCTGTCCCTCGGGCGCCAGCAGCTGGCCGACCTGGCCCCGGCCACCACGCTCGGCATCGCCGTGTCGGCCTACAACCGGGGTGAGCTCGACGCGCTGGGCTACCGGAGCACCACCGTGGTCCCCCTGCTCATCGACCTGGCCGGCTTCGACGACAAAGGCGTGGACGAGGACGCCCTCACCCGGCTCCACGACCAGGCCGGCCCGGGCTCGTGCTGGCTGTTCGTGGGTCGCATCGCCCCCAACAAGGCCCAGCACGACCTGCTCAAGGCCCTGGCCGTCTACCGCCGCGTCTACGACCCGGCTGCCCGTCTGCGCCTGGTCGGCGGTTCGTCGTCGCACGCCTACCTCACCGCCCTCCAGCGCTACCGCTCGGCCCTGCAACTCGACGACGCCGTCGACATCGTGGGTGAGGTGAGCGACGGCGAGCTGGCCGCCCACTACCAGGCGGCTGACGTGTTCGTGTGCGCCTCCGACCACGAGGGCTTTTGCATCCCCCTGCTCGAGGCCATGCACCACGGCTTGCCCATCGTGGCCTACGCCTCCTCGGCCGTGCCCGAGACGCTGGGCTCGGCCGGGGTCGTGCTCGCCTCCAAGGCCCCCACCACGATGGCCGCCGCCGTGCACCGGGTGGCCTCCGACGCGGCCCTGCGCCACCGCTTGGTCGCCGCCGGCCGCCGCCGCCTGGCCGACTTCGACCTGGCCACCACCCGAGCCCGCTTCGCCGCCGCCGTCACCCCCCTGGTCGAGTCCCTGTGACCCCGCCCCCTCCCCGTTCTTTCGGCCGTGACTGGCAGCAGGTGCCCTCCAGCGCCGAGAGAACAGGGTTGCACCAGTTCGTGGCCACGCTCGAGCCCGGGGCGGTGGGGGCCCACATGTTGGAGGTTCAGCACCTGGCCCGGGAGCTGGGCCACGAGTCGGAGCTCTTCGCCGAGCACCTGCACCCGACCATGGCCGCCGGCGGCCATGACTTCCGCGACTACGGCCGGCGCATCCGGGCCCGACCAGGCGACGTGCTCGTCTACCAGACGGCCATCGGCTCGGTGGTGGCCGACTTCGTGCTCGGGCGTCCCGAGGCCCTCGTGGTCAATCACCACAACATCACCCCCGAGCGCTTCTTCGCGGCCTGGGAGCCGGGCATCATCCACGGCCTGCGCTGGGGCCGGGCCCAGCTGGCCGCCATGGCCGAGCGGGCGACAGCCGGCATCGCCGTCAGTCGCTACAACGAGGCCGAGCTGGTCGCGCTCCACTACCGCCGCAGCGAGGTGGTCCCCGTGCTGGTCGACGTGGCCGCCTTCGACACCGGCGACCCGGCCGTGGTCGACACCCACGTCGACCGGCTCCGCTGCGCTTCGGCGGGGGGAACGGCCTGGCTCTTCGTGGGCCGGGTGGCCCCCCACAAGGCCCAGCACGACCTGGTCAAGGCCTTCGCCGCGCACCGCCAGATCCACGGCCCCGGCGCCCGGCTGCGGATCGTGGGGGGGTCGTCGTCGGAAACGTACCTGGCCGCCCTGCGGGCCTTCGTCGCCCGCCTCGGCTTGGAGGACGCCGTCGAGCTCACCGGATCGGTCAGTCCCACGGAGTTGGCCGCCCACTACCGGGCCGCCGACGTGTTCGTGTGCGCCTCCGAGCACGAGGGCTTCTGCGTGCCCCTGCTGGAGGCCATGCACCACCGGGTGCCCATCGTGGCCTACGCCGCCGCCGCCGTGCCCGAGACCCTGGCCGACGCCGGCCTGACCCTGGCCACCAAGGAGTCGGCCCTGGTCGCCTCAGCCGTGGCTCGGGTGGCCGACGACCGCGCGCTGCGGGCCCAGCTCGTCGCTGCCGGGACCGCCCGCCTGGCGCAGTTCTCCCTGGCCGCCACCCG
>JAUJLZ010000014.1:0-1229 GCA_030447125.1 Acidimicrobiales bacterium | reverse complement strand
AACGGGTGGGGAGGGCGACAGAGCATGGTCCCCGGATGAAGGTCGCTTACGTCGTCCCCCGCTACGGGCTGGAGGTGGTGGGCGGCGCCGAGCTGGGCGCCCGCATGCTGGCCGAACGCCTGGTGTCCCAGCTGGGCTGGGAGGCCGAGGTGCTCACCACCTGCGCCCTCGACGCCCGCACCTGGGCCGACGAGTACGAGGAGGGAACGGTCGAGCTCAACGGCGTGGCCGTCCACCGCTTCCGCTCGGCGTCGGGGCGCGACCCCGGCTTCGATCGCTTCTCGGCTCGGCTGCTGGCCGATCCCTTCCGGGCGCCGGTGGCCGACCAGGAGCGCTGGATCGATCTCCAGGGGCCGCGCAACCCGGCCGTCGTCGAGGCCATCGGAACCAGCGACGCCGACGTCGTGGTGTTCTACCCCTACCTCTACCACCCCACGGTGCGGGGCCTGGCTGCGGCGGGCACACGAGCGGTCATGCACCCCGCCGCCCACGACGAGCAGCCCTTGCGCCTGCCCATCATGCGCTCGGTGTTCACCGGCGCCCGGGGCCTGGTGTTCCAGACGTGGAGCGAGCGCCGCCTGGTCGAGGACCGCTTCTCGGTGGCGGCCACCCGCCAGATCGTGCTCGGCCTGGGCGTGGAGGAGGGCCCGGGCGAGGCCGGCGCCGCCCGGGGCGCCCTGGGCCTGGGTACGCGGCCCTATCTGCTCTACGTGGGCCGGGTCGACGACGGCAAGGGCACCGGCGTGCTCGCCCGCTTCTTCGCCGCCTACAAGGCCCGCCGCCCCGGTCCCCTTGCCCTCGTGCTCGCCGGCCCGGTGGTCGACCAGCCTCCGCCCCACCCCGACGTCATCCTGGCCGGGCGGGTCGACGATCCGACCAAGTGGGGGGCGCTGCGGGGGGCAACGGCGTTCGTGCACCCCTCGGCCTACGAGGCCTTCTCCATCGCCCTCATCGAGGCCTGGACGGCGTGCGTGCCCGTGGTGGTCAACGCCCGGTGCCTGCCCACCCGCGAGCACTGCGAGCGCTCCGGCGGGGGCCTGTGGTTCGACGGCTACGCCAGCTTCGAGGCCACCCTCGACCGGCTGCTCGGCGACGGCGCCCTGGCGCCGGCACTGGCCCGCAACGGCGCCGGCTACGTCGACAGCCACTACCGCTGGCCTGTGCTCATCGGGCGCTACGGCGCCTTCTTGGAGGCGGTGGCCGCCCGGGCGTGACCCTCCTCGGCCTCG
>JAUJLZ010000122.1 GCA_030447125.1 Acidimicrobiales bacterium | reverse complement strand
CGGTGGCGCGCAGGTGACCGACGTCGATGCCCAACGGACCCTCGAGGCGGGCGAAGCCCTCGCGCACCACGCTCAGGCGCCAGGTGGCGCCTTCGATGGGCCCCCGAGCCACCACCGCCACTCCGCAGCCGCCACCGACTCGGCGAGCCAGCTCGGCCAGGCCCTCCGCCGGCGTGGGGGTGTCCACCACCGCCACGGTGGGAAGCCACGCCTCGCCCGGCTCGTCGAGGCGGGCGGCCAGGGTCGAGGACCGGGCGCCGAGGGCGTCGCTGACGCCTGCCGCGGTGGTGACCAGGTGCTGGTGCAAGGAATCGAGCTGCTCGACCACCGTCACCCCTTCGACTCCATCCAGCGACGGCGGAGCCCCCATCAGCCGCAGGTCGATGCCCTCGGCCCACGGCGCACAGGACAGCTCCACCGCGGCACCGGCCAGCAAGGCGCTCACCCGGGCAGCGTCGCCTTCCACCGACAGCACGCCCAGGGTCTCCAGGTCCACCAGCACCGGTCCCTCCGGGGAGAGGCCGACGCTGACCATGGCCGGGAAGGGAGCGACGTGGTCGCCGGCCCGGTGCTGCAGCTCCGCCAGCTCGAGCTCGGGATCCAGGCGCCACACGTGGCCCTCGTCGACGGCAGTGAAGCTCGGCGGTGCCTCCTTCCTGGGCTGGGCCAGCAGCACCTCCAGGCCGAGCTCGCCAGCACGCACGCAGATGATCTCCGGGACCGGCAGCGACGCCTGGCACAACTCGGCGCCGAGCAGCCGCAGGGCGGCGTCGACCCACGGTGACGCCTCGTCGACGGCGATGGCCCGGATCCGGCGCTCCAGGGGCTCCAGCGCCGGGTCAGGACGGACGATGTCGCGGCCCGGGTGATGGCGGGCCACCTGGATCCGACGCCGGCGGTTGAGGTGCAGAGCCAGTCCTCCGGCGGCGAACACCGGAAGCCCCAGCGCCAGGGCAGCGGCCAGGCGCATTGCCTCGCGCCCCAGCGGGATGGGATCGGGCACGACCGTCCTGCGTGCTGGCGCCCCATCGCCCGGCACGGTCGTCGAGGGCGGCGGGGAGGCCTCCGTGGTGCGGGGAGCGACCCATGTCGGGGTGGTGGTGGCAACGGTGGAAGGAGCCTGTCCGCTCACGCCGGGAGCGGAGGGCGCCACCGTGGACGGCATCGCAGGAGCGGCGGGCGCCGGCTCCGCCGCTGGAGAGGGAGCAGGCGCGACGGGCGCGACGCCCTCGGTTGGTACCGACGGCGGCGACGAAGCTGGAAGCAGGTCCGGGCCCGTGGCGTCAGCTGGCAGCCGCAGCTCCATGCCGGGATAGAGCCAGTGCTGAGGATCCTCGGCCAGGAAACGCCCTGAGGGCTGCGCCACACCGGCGTTGAGCTGGAGCACCTCGGGCCAGCGCGTGGGGTCGCCCAGGTAGCGCTCGGCGATGTTCCACAGACACTCCCGGCGCTCGTCCCAGGTGCCCACCACATACGACCGAGCCGGGGCTTGCACCACGTCGGAAGCGACAGCGACAACTCCAGGCGGCTGCCCGCTCACCACGAAGGGGTCCAGTGCCCTGGTCTCGTCCAGCACCGCCGGGATGCCGGGCCGTTCGCCCGCCAGCGCCACGCTGGGCAGCAGCGGGCCGGTGAGGAACAGCCCCGCCACCAGCCAGCTCGCCACCCGGGGGCCCAGGCCTGCTCCAACCGACGGCGCCGGTACCGGGTCGCCGGCGGCCAACGCCCGGCGCTGGGCGGCCAGCGCCACGGCAACGTGTCGGAGCAGCTGGGCCCACAACAGCCAGGCCAGGATGGCGAGCACGCCGAACACGAAGGCCTCATTGGGAGTCCAGCCCTCGGCCAGGGCGGAGCGGACCTCCTCGACGCTGGGCCAGCGCCGGGGGAGGGGCCAGCCCACGAAGCCGACCAGAGTGGCGGGGATCCCCATGACTACCGCCAGCAAGCCGAGCGCGGAAATGGCCTGACGTGCGAGTCGGCTCATAGCCCCTCTCCTGTGTCGATGCCCCGCACGGAGCGGGCCTCCCCTCGTCCTGAGACGGTGACGGCGTCCATGCCCGCGATGCGCAGCAGCGTCATGGGCTGGGCGAAGCGCAGGCTCACCGCCACCCGGTCGCCGTGCACCTCGACGGTGCCGGCGTGTCCGGCGGCGGCCAGGTAGCCCTGTGCGGCGCCCACGGCGGCGTCAGGGTCGAGCACCACGTCGCCGCCGGTGCGGTAGGCCGAGGAGGACAGGGCGTCGGCGCCGGCCCGGGCCGCCCCGTTGGCGTGGTCGATGGCCCGGCGCCGGGCGGCGAGCACGTAGCCGCCGTCGACGACCAAGCCGGCCAGGACGAGCAGCGCCACCGTGGCGAAGACCACGAACAGGGTCAGCTGGCCGCGCTCGTCGGCGGCCCGGGTGGTCACGACATACCTCGGTGGGTGTCCACTGCCGCTTGGCCGGCGGAGCGTATGGTCCTGGTGCCCGGCACCCACAGGCCCACCAGGTCGGCCGTGGCCACGGTGCACGACAGCTCCACCCGCACCCATCCACCGGGACGGAAGTGGCTGGTGTCGACGCCCGCGCCCAGCTGCGAGCAGGTGAGGTGGTGGTCGCCCAGGGCCTGCGCCGCGGTCCAGCGAGCGGCAACCTGGGCGTCGTCGGCGCTGCGGGCGATGGACCCGGCGCGGGCGGCGTCCCGGGCGGCGGCGTCGATGTGGGCCCGGGCCAGGCCCATTCGGCCCATGCCCACCACGACGGCCACCATGAGGATGAACACCGGCGTGAGCAGCACCAGCTCGAGCACGGCCACGCCCCGCTCGTCGCCGGCCGACCGCCACCGGTGGCGACGGCCGCCACCGACAACGCCGGGCTGTCGCCTCACCGCGGACTCACCCCGGTGCTGACGGGTGGCGACAGGGCAAAGCGTCTGGTGTCGGCCTCGAAACGCTCCAGCGGCCCCCCGGCGGTGGCCGTGATGGTGAGCGAGACCATCCCCGGCACCAGCTCGGGGGCACGACCGTGCACCTCCACCCGGGCCACCTCGGCGAACGCGTCACGGGTGACCTCCACCCGGGGCTCGAGCACCAGGTGGGGCCCGGCTTGGGCGATGAAGTCGTAGCCATGAGCCCGGGCCTCGGCCTCGGTGCCGTCGGCCAGCTGAGCGGCCCGGGCCGCCTCCTGGGCGGCGGCGGTGGCCACGTGGCTGGCGTGGTAGTAGAGGGCGAACTGGGCCACGGTCGAGACCAGGAACAGCACGGCGGGAATGGCCAGAACCACCGCGAGCGTGACCACGCCCGACTCCTCGCCCCGGGCGCGCCACACCCACCGCCGCGGCGCTGGTGCCCAGCGACGCTCGACCATGGGGCGACGACCCGGCGACACCGCCAGCGGTTGGCGCTCTAGGGGCCGGTGGGGATGTTGTTGGTGGCCTGGTTGACCTTGCCGGTAATCATGGCCACCGAAGCGAGGGCCAGCACGGCCAGGCCACCGATCCAGAGCACGGCCTCCAAGGTGGTGATGCCCCGCTGGTCGACGCGCATCGCGGCGACGCGGGACTGCAGCGCCGTCCAGTAGCACCGCAGAATATGAATCTCGGCCATGGCTGTGTTCTCCTTTCGTTGGTGGTTGGTGCCAGGGCTCACGGAGCGACGAAGATGCTGTTGATGGCGCCGTAGAGGATGAAGGCGCAAAACCCGAGGCCGAGCAGGACCAGGGGGGCGGCCATGCGCACGGTGGCCGAGGAGGCGTGGGCCTCCACGTCGGCCAGCTGGTGGTCACGGATGGACGCCGCCTTGGCGGCGAGCGATTGGCGCACCGAGGCCCCCTCGCGCTCGGCGAGCGAGACGGCGGCGGCCAGCTCCTCGAGCTCGGACACGCCCACCTCGGCACCGAGCTGTCCAAGGGTCACCCACGGCGGCTCCCGCCGTACCCGGGCCGAGGACAGCGCTCCTCGGATCTGCACGTAGGCCCAGCCGTCGCCGGCCTCGGACGCCTGGCGCAGCGCCGATCCCACCCCGGCGCCGCCGGCCAGGACCACGATGACCAGATCGAGGAAGAAGGCCAGGGCCTGGCGAAAGGCGGCCCGGCGCTCTACGGCGGCACGACGGGCCAGCGTGTCGGGCACCACGAACCCCACCACGGCGGCGCCCACCGCCAGCCAGGCCATGGTCAGCAGCGACACCGACAGCCCAATGAGTTTTGCCAGTACCCCGAGGGCGGCGACCACCCCCACGCCGGTGGCGGCCCCGGCGACACGACGGGCCATGTGGTCCTCCACCGAACGCCCGAGCACAGCCAGGTCGGAGCGCAGCGCATCCACGTCCACCCCCGCCCGCTCCAGGGCCCGGGCCAGGGGCGGCCCCACCCGTGCCGTCCACCCCGGGCCCGGGGCCACGGTGGCCACCGGCCCGGCGGAACCGTTGACGCGGGCCAGGACCACGGCCAGCGACGGACGGGGCGGGAACAGGCCACGCCCCACCAGGAACACCCCGAAGCCGATCAGGGCGCCGGCGCTCAGGGCGGCGATCACGACCGGGGCTCCCCCTCGGCCAGCACGAAGCCCTCCAGGTGGGGAGGACGGGCCAGGCGCGCCAGCAGGGCGAAGCCGGCCAGGAAGCAGGTGCCGATGACGGCCAGGACCACCTGCCCCTCGGCGCTGTCGTAGGCGGCCAGCAGGCCGCGGTCGAACACGGTGAGGCCGACAATGCTGGCCACCGTCACCGCCACCACGCCGCGGACCTGGGTGCGCACGCTGGCCCGGTCCTTGTCGATGCGCATGCGCAGGGCCGCCTGCTCGTTGGTGCGGGTCGCCAGCATCCCCAGCAGCTCGCCCAGGCGCCCCACCTGCTCAGTGCTAGCCACCACCAGCGAGGCCACCACCAGGTCGGCCATGCGATCGTCAACCTCGGCAGCGAAGGCCCGCAGGGCCTCCACCAGCCGGCCGCGGCGCATTCCCAGCGCCAAGCGCTCCACGTGCGCCCGGATGGGAGCGGGCGCGACCGTAGCGGTGGCCTCGATGGTCTCGAGCAGCCCGCTGCCCCCGCTGAGCATGTCGCGGAGCTGCCCGGCCCAGGTGGCGATGGCCTCCACCCGGGCGATCTCCGCATCCCGGGCCCGCCTGCCGCCAAAGACCGACGGAAGGCTGAGGGCGATGCCGGCGGCGAGCACCGAGCCCACCGGCCAGCCGGTGGCCAGCAACACGACCAGAGCCACCACCGCACCGGCGGCCAGCTGCAGCACCCGCCGGTCGCCGGCCACCTGAGCCACCGTCACCGCACGGGGCCGGCCACGTGGGGCTCGCCGCAGGCCCAGAGCCACCAAGAACAGCCCGCAGCCCACCGCCGCTCCGGCCGCCAGCGCCAGCACCGGCGTCATCGGCGGTGCCCGTTTCCAACCCAGGGGCTGGCGTCGAAGCCGGCCGCCTCCAGGCGGGCCAGGGTGTCCAGCTGGAACTCCCCACACGGCCCCGACCGGCCGTCGGGTCCTCGCCGCCAGACCTCGTTGGACACCACCGTCCCCTCGGAGACGCCCTCCACCTCGCGGATGGAGGAGAGGTACCGCTGCACGCCGCCCTTGACGGGGCGGGCCTCGAGGTGGATGACGAAGTCCACGGCGGCGGCGATGAGCTGGTTGGCCTGCTCCAGGGGAAGCCGCTCAGCCGAGCGGGCGCAGTACAGGGCCAGCTTGGCGAACGCCGCCCGGGTGGAGGGGGCGTGGATGGTGGTCATCGACCCCTCGTTGCCACAGGTCATGGCGGTGAGCAGGGGCATGATCTCGCCGCCACCCCGGGCCTCGCCCACCAGGAACCGCTCCCCCTCAGCCCGCAACAGCCACTCACCGAGCTCTCCCATGGAGATGGTGCCGGCGCCTTCGACGTTGGCCCCGCGGGGACAGACGCTGACCACGTCGGGATGCAGGTGGGGGAAGCGCTCCAGGCCGAGCTCGGGAGTGTCCTCGAGTACCACCTTGCGCTCCTCGGGGGGGATGGCGTTGGCCATGACCCGGCACAGCGTCGTCTTGCCACTGCCCATGCCGCCGGTGATGACCACGTTGAACTTGGCCAGCACCATGGCCCGCAGCAGCTCGACCTCGATCGGCGACAGCATCCCGGTCTCGGCCAGGTCGTCCAGGGTGACCAGGTCGATGAAGTTGTGGCGGCGGATGACGAACATGGCCTCCCCGCTCACCACCATCAGGGCGAAGACCCGGT
>JAUJLZ010000121.1:3337-6194 GCA_030447125.1 Acidimicrobiales bacterium | reverse complement strand
TCCTGCTCACCGGCTACGGCGCCCTGCTCAGCTACTTCAGCGACATCCCCTTCCTGGAGGGCCTGCTGGGCGAGGACCCCCTGGCCGAGGCGGCCCTGGCCCGGCGCCTCGAGCACGTCCGGGCCTTCTTCCGGGCGGCGCTGGAGCCGTAAGGGTGGAGAAGCGATGATGACCCTGACGTTCGTCCTCGGCTCGATCCTCGGCTTGGTGGTCCTCATCTTCGGAATGCGTGATGGCGAAACCGAGAGGTGTATTGATCGGTCTCGGTTTCCTGGTGCTTTCGGCTCCTCCCGCGGTTTGGCTCATCAAAACCAAGCGATTCTGGTGAACTAGTCGGGACCATCGATCCTGCTTGTTTGCACCGGCTGACCCGAACGCTGGGTCGCGCTGTCCTATCCTGCGGCTCCGTGCGCCGACTCTTGCTGCCGGCGATCCTGGCCGTGCTCTGCCTGTCGTCCACGGTCGCGGCCCTGCGGGTCTACCCCGGTGGGGAGGTCGGCGTGGCCGTGGCGGCCGGGGCGCCGATGCCGGCGGAGGCGCCCGTCCTCACGCCCCGGCGGGTCCCCGGGCTGCTGGCCCAGCCGGTGGGCACCGCCCGTCTGGTCCAGGCGCTCGACGACATCGCCGCCGCCACCCCCGACAGCGCTTGTCTGGTGGTCACGGAGGGGTCCCGGGTCCTCTACGACCGACAGGGCGACCTCCCGCTGGTGCCGGCCTCGGGGATGAAGCTGCTGACGGCCACCGCCGTCCTCGCCCGCATCGACCCCGACGAGCGGCTGCGGACTTCGGTGGTGGCCGGCCAGGCGCCGGTGGGCGGGGTGGTCGAGGGTGACCTGTGGCTGGTGGGCGGAGGCGACCCGGTGTTGGGCACGGCGCCCTGGGCGGCGAGCTTCATGCGCCAGCCGGCGCTGTACACGCCTCTGGAGGAGCTGGCCGATCGCGTCGTGGCCGCCGGGGTGAGCGAGGTGCGGGGGGCCGTCGTGGGCGACGAGGGCCGCTACGACCAGGTTCGCTACGTCGAGAGCTGGCCCGAGCGCTACGCGGCCGACAACGAGATCGGACCCATGTCGGCCTTGGCCGTCAACGACGGCTTCGCCGAGTGGGAACCGATCGATGTCGCCTTCGACGATCCCGCCGTGGGGGCCGCCCGGGTGTTCACGGACCTGTTGCGGGAGCGGGGCGTGGTCGTGGGCGCCGATGCCGCATCCGGTCCGGCCCCCGCGGGAGCCGCCGCCGTGGCCGGCATCGACTCGCCGACGATGGCCGAGCTGGTCAGCCACATGGTGCGGGAGAGCGACAACGGCACGGCCGAGTTGCTGCTCAAGGAGCTGGGCCTGCGGGTGGCGGGGGAGGGGTCGACCGCGGCCGGGCGCACGGTGGTGGCCCAGACCCTGTCCTCGCTCGGCCTGCCCACCAACGGGTTGGCCGTGGTCGACGGCTCGGGTCTCGACCCGACCAACCAGGTGACCTGCCAGCTGCTCCACGACATGCTCGAGGACACCAGCGACGGGGGGCCGGTCGACCAGGGGTTGGCGGTGGCCGGCGCCAGCGGCACCCTGGCCAAGCGCTTCCTCGACACCCCGGCCAACGGGGCGGTGCGGGGCAAGACCGGCTCGCTACGCGGGGTGGCGTCGCTGTCGGGCTTCGTGGTCACCCAGGGGGGCGACGAGCTCACCTTCGCCTCGATCTTCAACGGCATCGACCGCTTCGACGACGGCATCCCCCTCCAGAACACCTTGGCCACCGCCCTGGTGGTCTACCCCGACCTGCCCACCCTGTCGGAGATCGGGCCCGAGGGCTACGGACCCGACTGAGTCCGACAGCTCCTCGCACTGAGCCCCGCCACCGAGCCACCCTCGATGCCCGACGACATCCCCATGTTCCCCCTCGGCCTGGTCCTGTTCCCCGGGACCTACCTGCCCCTGCACGTCTTCGAGCCCCGGTACCAGGAGTTGGTGCGGGTGTGTCTGGAGGGCACGCCCGAGTTCGGCGTGGCCCTCATCGAGCGGGGCAGCGACGTGGGCGGGGGTGACGCCCGCTTCGATGTGGGTTGCGTGGCCCGCATCGTGGCCGCCGCCCAGCTCGAGGACGGTCGCTGGGCCATCGGGACGGTGGGCACGCGCCGTGTCCGGGTTACCCGCTGGCTTCCCGACGCCCCTTACCCCCGGGCCGAGGTCGAGGATTGGGACGACGCCCCCGCTGGTCCCGCCGCCGCCGAGCTGTGCTCCGTCGCCGAGGCTGGGCTGCGGCGGGTGTTGGCCCTGTCGGCCGAGCTGGGCGACGACGTCCCCGACGCCACCACCCCCTTGGACGGCGATCTGGTGCAGGTGGGCTACCAGATGGCGGCCCTGGCCCCGCTCGGTGACCTCGACAAGCTGGCCCTGCTGCGGGCCGAGAACCTCGAGGCGCGCCTGGAGCTGCTGGTCAGCATGCTGGGCGAGGAGGCCGCCGTGCTTGCCAGACGGCTGGAGGGGGGATAGGAAGGGCGGGCAGGGGGAGAAGGACGAGGAGGAGCTTTCCGTGCCCGACCGGCGCAAGGACGACAAGTCGCTGCCCAACATGGCCACCGATCTGTGGGATCTGGTGCGGGCCTATGCCAAGCAGGAGACCATCGAGCCCATCAAGGGTCTGGGCCGCTTCGTCGCCTTCGGCGTGGCTGGGTCCCTGCTCCTCGGGGTGGGCGTCGTGCTCTTGGTGCTGGCCGTGCTGCGGGTCCTGCAGACCGAGACCGCTACGGTCTTCGACGGCAACTGGTCCTTCGCCCCCTACCTGTTGACCCTGGTGGTCTGCGCTGGGGTGGTCGGGGCCGCCGTGTCGGCGCTACGTCGGAAGGGAACCGGGCCGTGAGGGTGACCGT
>JAUJLZ010000121.1:0-3237 GCA_030447125.1 Acidimicrobiales bacterium | reverse complement strand
CGTATGAGGGTGACGAGATGACCGTGACGTCCAAGGTGGGCAAGGGCGCCACCGTCACCCGCGACGACATCGAGCGCAAGCTCCGCGAGATCCGGGGCGAGGCCGGTGACGTGGCTGAGTCGGGCCGCAACTACGCGGTCATCGCCGCCGTGGCCACCGCCGTCGCCGTGGTGGCCGTCGCCTACTTCTTCGGCCGGCGCAAGGGCAACAAGCGCTCAACGGTCGTCGAGATCCGCCGGGTCTAGGTCCAGGCCCTGTGCTGCGCTACCTCTACCGGCGGGGACAGCTCCGGGGTCTCTTCGGCGGATCGAAAGGCTGGACCGTGGTGTGGGCGATCCTCTTCGGCGCCCGCATGCTGAAGAAGGCCTCCACCCGAGAGCCCGATGTCGTCTACTCCGAGGTCCTCAGCCCAGGCGAGACGGTGGTGGTGCGCCACGAGGAGCAACCGCCGGCCAAGGCGAAGCGCAGGCGGGGATGAGCCGGCCCCTGCTGGTCGGCGAGCGGGTGCTCCTCATCGACAGCAAGGGTCGCCAGTACCTGGTGATCCTGGCCGACGGCGGCGAGTTCCACACCCACGCCGGCATCGTCGACCACGCCCAGCTCCTCGGCCAGGACGAGGGGGCCACCGTGCGCTCGACCTCCGGCGCCCGATACACGGCCGTGCGACCCACCCTGGCCGACTTCGTCCTGCGCATGCCTCGCGACGCCCAGGTCATCTATCCCAAGGATCTCGGGGCGATCCTGTTGCTGGCCGACGTCACCCCGGGCGCCAGGATCTTGGAGGCTGGGGTGGGCTCGGGCGCGCTCTCCATGACGCTGGTGCGGGCCGGGGCCGAGGTGGTGGGCTACGAGTTGCGGGCCGACTTCGCCCAGCGGGCCACCACCAACGTGGCCGCCTTCCTCGGCGACGAGGCGGCCCGGCGCTACCGGGTCGAGGAGCGCGACGTCTACGCCGGCATCGACGAGGTCGACCTCGACCGCGTGGTGCTGGACCTGCCCGAGCCCTGGCAGGTCGTCAAGCACGCCGAGGGCGCCTTGCGCCCAGGGGGGATCCTCGTGGCCTACACCCCGTCGATCATGCAGGCCGCCCACCTGAGAGAGGTCCTGGCCGAGAGCGACTTCGAGCTGGCCCAGACCGTCGAGCACCTGGCCCGCACCTGGCACGTGGAGGGCCAGGCCGTGCGCCCCGACCACCGCATGGTGGCCCACACCGGGTTTCTCACCTCGGCCCGGCTGCTCGGTCCCATCCCCGGAGGACTCAAGCCCCCGAGGAGCCCGTCATGAGGAGACAGTCGTGAACCTGTTCGACCTCGTCGTCCTCATCGTGGTCCTCAGCGCGGCCGTGGGGGGGTACCGACTGGGCTTCTTCGCCCGGGCCTTGTCGTGGGTGGGCCTGGCGGTGGGGCTCTACGTGACCGCCCGCTTCCTTCCCGATCTCCTTGGCCTCGTGCCCTTCCCCACCGAGGCGGCCAACCTGCGCCTCGTGGTGGGAGTGGGCATCTTGTTGGTGGGGGCGTTCCTCGGCCAGGGCATCGGCCTGCTCATCGGCACCAGGGCCCACCTGTCGATACCCGTGGCCGGTCGACCGCTCGACCGGCTCGGCGGCGCCCTCGCCGGCGTGTTCGGCGTGCTCGTGGCCGTCTGGCTGCTGCTGCCCACCTTCGCTGAAGTGCCGGGAACGGTCTCTCGCCAGGCCCGTAGCTCCCTGATCGCCCAGCAGATCGACACCACCCTGCCCGACCCGCCCGACACCCTCCAGGCCTTCCGGCGCCTGGTGGACGACACCCGGTTCCCCGACGTGTTCGCCGCCTTGCGCCCCGCCCCCGACCTCGGGCCGCCGCCGGCAGAGTCGGGCTTGAGCACCAGCCTGGCCCAAAGCGTGGCCGCCTCCACCTTCCGGGTCGAGGGGGAGGCCTGCGGACGTCTCCAGGATGGAAGCGGCTTCGTGGCCCAGCCCGGGGTGGTGGTCACCAACGCCCACGTCGTGGCTGGCCAGGAGGCCACCGAGCTCATCGGCATCGACGGGAGCCGGACCGCGGCCGACGTCGTCTACTTCGACTCCGACACCGACCTGGCGGTGTTGTCCGCCCCGGGGTTGGACGCTCCGCCCCTCGAGATCGGCGACGCCGAGGTCGGCACCGCCGGTGCGGTGTTCGGCTACCCGGGCGGCGGGTCGCTCGAGATCTCTCCCTTCGAGGTGCGCGAGACGGTCGAGGCGGTGGGTCGGGACCTCTACGGCAACGAAACCACCCAGCGCCAGGTGCTGATCCTGGCCAGCCGCCTGGCCCCGGGCGACTCGGGAGCGGCCCTGGTCAACCCCTCAGGGGCGGTGGTGGGCGCCGCCTTCGCCATCGCTCCCGACCGGGACGGCACCGCCTACGCCCTCAACGCCGACGAGGTGAGGGAGGCCCTGGCCGTCCCCAGGGCACCAGCCGACACCGGCCCCTGCCTCCGGTAGTCGGCCGGAGCACGATCAGACTCGCCGCCGAACCTTCGGTTCGGTGGCGAAGTATCCAGAGAAGCGGGTGACGATGGGGCCGGCGACGGCCAGCAGGAGGACGTAGGCGGCGGCCACGGGGCCGAGTTGGGGCTCGATGCCCGCACCCACGCCGAGGCCGGCGATGACGATGGAGAACTCGCCTCGGGCGATGAGGGCGGTGCCGGCCCGGATGCGTCCCGGTCGGGCGATGCCGGCCCGCCGCGCCGCCCACCACCCGGTGGCCACCTTGGTCAAGGCGGTCACCACCGCCAGGGCGAGCGCCACGCCCGCCGCCGGCAGGAGGTCGCCGGGGTCGATCTGGAGGCCGAAGAACAAGAAGAAGGCGGCGGCGAAGAGATCCCGCAGGGGGCTGACCAGCAGGCTGGCCCGCTCCTGGGCGGCTCCACCGAGGGCGATGCCGACGAGGAACGCCCCCACGGCGGCCGAGACCTGGAGCTGCGCCGCCACCCCGGCCACGACCAGGGTCATCCCCAGCACGCCGAGCAGGAGGGCTTCGTCGGAGCGGCTGAGCACGGCTCGGCTGACCGTCGCTCCATGGCGGAGGGCCACGAAGAGCACCACCGCCACCGCGGCCAGGGCGCCGGCCACCGAGACGATCCCGGCGGCGACCGAACCGCCGGCGAGCAGCACGGCCACCACCGGGAGGTACACGGCCATGGCCAGGTCCTCCATGACCAGGATGGACAGCACCGAGGGCGTCTCCCGGTTGCCCAGCCGGTCGAGGTCGCGCAGCACCT
>JAUJLZ010000120.1 GCA_030447125.1 Acidimicrobiales bacterium | reverse complement strand
GCACCTGCAACGACGACGCCGCCGCCGAGGGCCTGGCCCGCATCGTGCCCCGCTCACCGGTGCCGATCGTGGCCGACATCCACTTCCAGCACCGCCTGGCCCTGGCCGCCCTGGAGGCGGGCGTGTCCTGCCTGCGCCTCAACCCGGGCAACATCCGCAAGCCCGAGCAGATCAGGACCGTGGCCGCCGAGGCCCGCGACCGGGGGGTGCCCATCCGCATCGGGGTCAACGCCGGCTCGCTGGACCCCGACATCGAGGCCCGCTACGGCGTGACCCCTGAGGCCCTGGTGGCCTCGGCCGAGCGGGAGCTGGCCCACTTCGCCGAGGTGGGCTTCGACGACGTCAAGATCTCGGTCAAGGCGTCGGATGTGCGCCTCATGGTCGAGGCCTATCGGATGTTGGCCGACACCGTTGAGCACCCCCTGCACCTGGGGGTCACCGAGGCGGGGCCGCCTCCGGGGGGGCTGATCAAGGCCACCGCCGGCATCGCCACCCTGTTGCTCGAGGGCATCGGCGACACCATTCGCTACAGCCTCACCGCCGATCCGGTGGAGGAGGCCAAGGCCGGGCGCCAGCTCCTGGAGGCGCTGGGCCTGCGGGAGCGCACCAACGTGGACCTCATCGCCTGTCCCAGCTGCGGCCGGGCCGAGATCGACGTCATCGCCGTGGCCGGCCAGGCCATGGCCGCCTTCGCCGAGCGAGAGCTACCCGTCCAGGTGGCGGTCATGGGCTGCGTGGTCAACGGTCCGGGCGAGGCCCGCTCGGCCGACCTGGGGATCGCCGCCGGCCGCCACCGGGGGCACCTGTTCATCCGCGGCCAGGTCGTGCGGGTCGTCCCCGAGGACGAGATGGTCGAGGCCCTGGTGGCCGAGGCCGAGAAGCTGGTGGCAGAAGGGGTCGAGGCCCGCCTGGCCGCCGCCGACGCCGGCGCCGCGGCTGAGGCCGAAGCCGACCGAGCTGCCCTCTTGGTCGACCAGGGCGAGGACGCCAACGCCTCCGAGGCCACGGTCGAGCTCATCCGCTCCCGCACCGCCTGACCACCCTCCCCCGCCGCCCCACCGCTGGGCTGCGCCCGCTGCGCTCGCAGCTTCACCGAGGCCGACCTGCGGAACGCCCGGCCGAGGTGGTCGCCCGGGTTCGAGCCGCCCTAGCCCTGCCTTAGATCGGCTTCCTCTTGGTTCTGGGGCCAGAACGGGAACGGGGGCGGTGAGAGAACGGGAGAGGAGGCGGGAGGAGGGGTCCGGTAGTCTCGCCCGTCGTGGCCAAGGCTCCGGTGCTCACCCCGCAGGCCGTCGACTTCCCCCGGTGGTACCAGGACGTGGTGGCCAAAGCCGAGCTGGCCGACAACGGGCCCGTCCGGGGAACCATGGTCATCCGGCCCTACGCCTACGCCCTCTGGGAGCGCATGCAGGCTGAGCTCGACCGGCGCATCAAGGCCGCCGGGGCCGAGAACGCCTACTTCCCCCTGTTGATCCCCGAGAGCTACCTGCGTCGCGAGGCCGAGCACGTGGAGGGGTTCAGCCCCGAGCTGGCGGTGGTCACCCACGCCGGGGGCAAGGAGCTCGAGGAGCCGGTGGTGGTGCGCCCCACCAGCGAGACGATCATCAACAGCTCCTTCGCCAAGTGGATCCAGAGCCATCGTGACCTGCCCCTGCTCATCAACCAGTGGGCCAACGTGGTGCGCTGGGAGCTGCGGCCCCGACTCTTCCTGCGCACCACCGAGTTCCTCTGGCAGGAGGGCCATACGGCCCACGCCACCCGGGCCGACGCCGCCGCCTACGCCCGGCGCATCCTGCGCGACGTCTACGAGGACTTCATGGTCGACGTGCTGGCCATCCCCGTGCTCACCGGGCCCAAGACGGCCCGCGAGCGCTTCGCCGGTGCCATCAACACCTTGACCTGCGAGGCCATGATGGGCGACGGCAAGGCGCTGCAGATGGGGACGAGCCACGAGCTGGGCCAGAACTTCGCCCGGGCCTTCGACATCACCTACTCCGACGACACCGGTGAGCGGGTGCATGTGTGGCAGACCTCGTGGGGCGTGTCCACCCGCCTGCTCGGAGGCCTCATCATGGCCCACGGCGACGACGCCGGAATACGACTGCCCCCGGTGCTGGCGCCCGTCCAGGCCGTGGTCCTGCTCGTTCGGGCCGAGGACGGGGCCGGGGAGGCCGCGGCGGCCCTCACCGCGGAACTGGCCGGGACCGGCATCCGGGTCCGCCTCGACGACCGGGTCGACCTCGCCTTTGGTCGCCGCAGCGTCGACTGGGAGCTGAAGGGGGTGCCAGTGCGCCTCGAGGTCGGTCCACGGGACCTGGCCCAAGGACGGGCGACCCTGGTCCGGCGGGACACCGCCACCAAGGAACCGGTGCCCCTGGCCGACGTCGCCGCCAGGGTGGCGCTCGTGCTCGACGACGTTCAGCGATCGCTCCTCCACGGCGCCCGGCTGCGCCGGGACGAGCGCACGGCGGAGGTCGCCACCCTCGAGGACGCGGTGGAGGCGGCGGCGGCGGGTTTCGCCCGCCTGCCCTGGGCGGTGGTCGGAGAGGAGGGCGAGTCCCGTCTGGTCGAGCGGGGGGCGACGGTGCGCTGCCTCATGCACCCCGAGGCCACCCACTCCGTCGATCAGGACGACGCCGACCTGGTCGCCGTGGTGGGTCGGTCCTACTGAGCGAAACGGCGAGCTCGAGGACCGCCCTGTCCGGTGGCGCGCCCCATCCGCCTGTCAGCGGGCCGGCCACGCGTTGCCCTCAGGGGGCTATACTCAAACCCGGACTTGGTGAACCTGCGGTCCGCGGACCGTCCCGGCGTGGGCTCTGCCCACGCCTTTGTTGTTTGTAGCAAGGTTGCCGTAGGGGCCGGAGCACGAAGGGCGACGAACGAGCCGAGAGGAGGAAGCCATGGCAACGATGACCGAGCGGGTGGAGCAGCTGGTCATCCCGTTGCTCGATGTTCGTGGCCTCCACCTCTACGACGTGGAGCACACGGGGGCCACCCTGCGGGTGCTCGTCGACCGACCTGGTGGGGTCGATCTCGACCTCCTCGCCCAGGTCACCCGGGAGCTCTCCTCGGCGCTCGACGCCGCCGACCCGGTGCCCGGCCGCTACACCCTCGAGGTGTCCAGCCCGGGCCTCGAGCGGCCCCTGCGCCAGCCAGGGCACTTCCGTGCTGCCGTCGGCACCAAGGTCAAGGTGAAGACCCGTCCCGGCAGCGAGGGGGAGCGGCGGGTGGAAGGGGTGCTGGTGGCGGCCGACGAGGACGGGATCACCGTCGAAGCCGGGGGTGGACAGCGACGGCTCGGCCACGACGAGATCAGCTCTGCCCACACGGTGTTCGACTGGCAACCAGCCGGTCCTCGCCCCACGCCCAGCCGAGGGAGCAGCAGAGGAAAGGCAACGACTCCATGACGTACGCCGCGAGGCAGGACACGATGAACCACGACCTGGGGCAGCCATGACCACCAGCTTTGAGATGATGGAAGCGCTTCAGGCCCTCGCCCTCGACAAGGGGATCACCGTCGACACCCTGCTCGACGCCCTGGCCAACGCCTTGGTGTCGGCCTACAAGCGCATGCCCGGCGCCGCCGAAGAGGCCTACGTCACCATCGACGCCGAGTCGTTCGAGATCCGGGTCTACGGCCAGGAGCTCGACGAGGACGGCAACGTGGCCCGGGAGTGGGACGACACGCCCGAGGACTTCGGGCGCATCGCCGCCCAGACGGCCAAGCAGGTCATGACCCAGCGCATCCGCGAGGCCGAGCGGGACATGAAGTACGAGGAGTACGCCGGGCGCGAGGGTGACATCGTGACCGGCATCATCCAGCAGACCGACAGCCGCTTCACCTTGCTCGACCTCGGCAAGGTGGAAGCGCTGCTGCCTCAGGCCGAGCAGGTGCCCTACGAGCGCCCCGAGCCCGGCAACCGGCTCAAGGCCTACATCGTCGAGGTGCGCCGCAACCCCCGTGGCCCCCAGATCGTGGTCAGCCGTACCCACCCGGGGCTCATCAAGCGGCTGTTCGAGCTCGAGGTCCCCGAGATCGCCGACGGGATCGTGGAGTTCAAGGCCGTGGCTCGCGAGCCCGGCCACCGAACCAAGATCGCGGTGTGGTCCAACGACCACAACGTCGACCCGGTGGGCGCGTGCGTGGGTGCCCGGGGGGCGCGCGTGCGCATGGTCGTCAACGAGCTCCGCGGCGAGAAGATCGACATCGTGCCCTTCACCGACGACGTGCAGGAGTTCGTCATGAAGGCGCTCTCGCCGGCCAAGGTCAAAGAGGTGCGCCTCGACGGCGAGACCGGCACCGCCGAGGTCATCGTTCCCGACTACCAGCTCTCGCTCGCCATCGGCAAGGAGGGCCAGAACGCCCGCCTGGCCGCCCGCCTGACAGGGTGGCGGGTCGACATAAAGAGCGAGTCCCAGCTGGCCGAGGAGGAAGCCGGCTACGAGGGCGAGGAGTGGGCCGAGGGCGAGTGGGTCACCGACCCCGAGTCGGGCGAGCTCACCTGGCGGCCCGCCGAAGGTGGGCCGGCGGTCACCGCCGATGAGTGGCGCCAGGGGGGCGATGTCATCGAGGCCGAAGGGTCGGCCGTCCCGAGTGAGGAGGCGGCGCCCGCCCCGAGCGGGGTGGGCACCAGCGAGCAGGCCGAGGTGCCTGCAGCCGGAGACGGCGCCGAGCCGCTCCCTGAGCGGGTGGTGGCTACGTCGGCAGCGGGGAGCGATGCCGGCGCAGGGGCCGACAGCGAGGGCGCCAACCGGTGGGAGGGGGCCTCATAGCCCCGGTGCGCACCTGCATCGGCTGCCGCCGGCGAGCACCAATGGATGAGCTGACGCGTGTGATCCGGCGATCCGACGGCAGACTAGAGGTCGGGCGCACGCTTCCCGGACGGGGAGCGTGGTTGTGCACCGGCTCGTCGGCCTGTCTGGATCAGGCAGCCCGACGGGATGCGATCAGACGAGCACTCCGGGGGCCGGTTGAGCCCGGAGCGGTTGCCGAACTGGCTGAGGCCCTGAAGGCCCCGGCCAGAACGGGGGAAGACGTGCTTCGCAGCGAGGACGAGCGTGCGAGGATGGATCGATACACCGACCAGGTCGGTGCGACGAGGCGATGAAGGGGTTGAGGTAGCACTTTGGCATCAAAGATCCGGGTCTACGAGCTCGGTCGTGAGCTCGGGCTCACCAACAAGGAGACGCTCGATCTGTGCGCGGCGCTGGGCATCGGGGTGCGCAGCCACTCGTCGAGCATCGTCGACGCCCAAGCCGACCGTGTCCGGCGCAAGGCCGACGCCGAAGGGCTCCGACGTGATCCGATCGTCGACGAGGCTGAGCCCGAGGCCGATCCGGTCGTGGCGTCGCCTCCGGCGGGCACGGCGCCCGCCAGGTCGGGTCCGAGCCCCTCGCCGCTCGAGCAGGGCGGAGCGCTTCGCCCCGCCGCCCCCGCCGCCTCCACGACCCCTGCCGCCCCGCTGGGCCCTTCCGGTCGCCGCATTCCGCCCCCGCCCCCGCGACCGGCGCCCCCCACCGTCCCTGCCGCGCCCCCGACCTCAGCTCCGTCCCCCGCACCGCCCTCGAGCGAAGCTCCGCCCCGGCTGGTGACCAGCGGGAAGGCCAGCGAACAGCCCGACCTCGACCAGCCCCGGTCGGAGCGGGCCAGCCGGCCGATTCCCCCCCCGCCGCCCCGTCCGGCGGCATCGCCCCCGCCCCCCGCCCCCGCCCCACCCGCCCCCGCTCCCGAACGGGCAGCCCCGGCGGGCGAGCAGGTCCCGATGGCGGGTGGCCCCCGGGCTGCCCAGGGCATCCGTGCCCCCGGTGGACACGCCATCCCACCGCCCCCGGGCGGCCCGCCCCGCTCCGACACCGGCAAGCCCATCCCTCCGCCACCTCGTCCCACATCGGGAACCGGGCGGGTCATCCCGCCCCCGCCAGGAGCGGGCGGCCGCCGCCCCCCTCCTCGCAGCCCGGGAGCCCCGTCGACCCGTCCCACCACCAGCCCCGGGAGCACCCGGCCCGGGAGCGGCTTCGCCGGTCCCGGCGGTCGGCCCGGGGGCGGCCCGCCACCGTTGCGCCCCGGCCAGGTCCCGGGCGCGGGTGGCCGTCCCGGCGGTCGCCCCGGCGGTCCCCGCCGGCCCCGTCGCGGAGGCCGTCGTCGTCGCAACCGCGAGGAGCTCCAGCCCCAGGGCATCGCCACCTACACCCCCCAGG
>JAUJLZ010000119.1:4831-6257 GCA_030447125.1 Acidimicrobiales bacterium | reverse complement strand
CTGTGCCGGAAGACGTGGGCAAACGGCTGGAGGACGCCCTCTACGTCTCGGTGGGCTTCGGGGTGTTGGCCGTGCAGCGGGCCCAGGTCAGGCGCCGGGAGCTGGAGCGCCTCGTCGCAGACGTGTGGCGGGGGCTGCAGGCCGATCGCCCTGCTCCCCAGGAACCGGGGGCGCCCGACGCCTCGTCGGGGCCGACCGAGTGACGGCCCGAAACCGGCGTTCAGCCCTGCTGCACCCCTGAAAGGGTCTCACCGGAGCCGGCATCGAAGAGCAGCACGCGGCGGGTGTCGAGCCACAGCTCGACGGTGTTGCCCCGCTTGGCCTGGCTGGCGGCGTCGAGGCGGGCGACCACCTGCTGGTCGCCGCCGGCCGACATCTCGACGGTCTCCAGGTCGCCGGCGATCTCCTGGAGGTGCCCAGACGTCGCCCCACTGCCCTCGAGCTCGAAGTAGGCAAAGAGCTCCGAGCCCATCCACTCGATGACGTCGATCTCAACGCGGAACGTGATCCCCTGCCCTCGCTCGTCGTCGCCCACCAGGGCGGCATCCTCGAAGTGCTCGGGGCGGACGCCGGCGATGACGTCTCGGTCACCCTCGCCCACGGCCGGGCGCTGCTCGGCGGGCAACCGGTAGTTGCCCACGGGCAGGTGGACCGTCTCGCCCTCGATGCGGGCGGGCAGGAAGTTCATGGCCGGCGAGCCGATGAACCCGGCCACGAACAGGTTGACCGGATCGTTGTAGAGCTCCTGGGGGCTGGCCACCTGTTGCACCTTGCCCTTGCGCAACACCGCCACCCGGTCGCCCAGCGTCATGGCCTCGGTCTGGTCGTGGGTGACGTAGACCGTGGTCGTCCCCAGGCGGTTCTGCAGCCTCGAGATCTCGGTGCGCATCTGCACCCGCAGCTTGGCGTCGAGGTTCGACAGGGGCTCGTCGAGCAGGAAGGCCACGGGCTCGCGCACGATGGCCCGGCCCATGGCCACCCGCTGGCGCTGCCCGCCCGAGAGGTTGGCCGGCTTGCGGTCGAGGTGCTCGCTCAGCTCCAGGATGCGGGCCGCCTCCTCCACCCGGCTGGTGATCTGAGCGTCGTCCACCTTGGCCAGGCGCAGCGGGAAGGCCATGTTCTCCCGCACGGTGAGGTGGGGGTAGAGGGCGTAGTTCTGGAAGACCATGGCGATGTTGCGGTCCTTGGGCGACTTCTGGTTCACCACCTCCCCGTCGAAGCGCAGCTCCCCGTCGCTGATGTCCTCGAGCCCACAGATCATGTTGAGCAGCGTCGACTTCCCACACCCCGACGGCCCGACGAGGATCACGAACTCCCCCTCGCCGATCTCCATGCTCACATCGCTCACCGCCTCGGTCCCATCAGCAAAGCGCTTGGTGACGTGCTCCATCACGATCTCGGCCATGTCAAACCTCCATCTGCAAGC
>JAUJLZ010000119.1:0-4731 GCA_030447125.1 Acidimicrobiales bacterium | reverse complement strand
ACGAGCACCATGATGATGATGGGGACGGTGACCACCACGGCGGCGGCGGCGATCGACCCCGTGGGCTGCTCGAACTGCGAGGCCCCGGTGAAGAAGGCCATCGAGGCGGGCACGGTGCGGGCCGACTCCGTCGAGGTGAGGGTGATGGCGAAGAGGAAGTCGTTCCAGGCGAAGATGAACACGAGGATGGCGGCGGTGAACACCCCTGGTGCCGCCAGGGGCACGATCACCCGGCGGAAGGCCTGGAAGGGGGTGGCCCCGTCGACCTGGGCCGCCTTCTCCAGGTCCCAGGGGATCTCCCGGAAGAACGCCGACAACGTCCAGATGGCCAGCGGCAGGGTGAAGGTCATGTACGGGATGATCAGTCCCGACCAGGTGTCGTAGAGCCCGATGGAGCGCCACATGTTGAACAGAGGCCCGACGATGGAGATGGGCGGGAACATGGCCACGGCCAGGGCGCCGGACAGGATCAACCGCTTGCCAGGGAACTCGAGGCGGGAGATGGCGTAGGCGGCGAAGGTGGCCAACACCACGGCGAACAGGGTGGATAGCAGGGCGATGCCAATCGAGTTCCGCAAGGCTGAGGTGAAGAAGCCCTCCTCGAAGATCGAGGCGTAGTGCTCGAAGGTCACGTCCCGGGGGACGAAGCGGCCGTCGGTGATCGCCCCGCTCGGCTTGAGCGACAGCGACAGGATCCAGGCCACCGGCGTGAGGGCGTAGATCACGATCAGCACCGAGCCGATGACCCAAAAGGCCCGTTCCCGAGCGCCCTGGGCGCTGCCCACGGCCACTACCGCTCCCCCCGGGCCTGGCCCAGATCGGTGTTGAAGCCCTTCACGAACAAGAAGGCGATGAAGATCACGGCCAGGAAGATGAGCACTGACACCGCCGATCCGACGCCCAGGTTGAGCCGGTTGATGAGCTGGTTGTAGCCGAGGATCGACAGCGTCTCGGTCCCGTTGGCGCCCTGGGTCTGGATGAACACGGTGTCGAAGATGCGGAAGGCGTCGAGGGTGCGGAACAACAGCGCCACGAGGACGGCTGCCTTCATGTTGGGCAACGTCACCTTGGAGAAGCGCTGCCAGGCGTTGGCCCCGTCGACCTTGGCCGCCTGCTGCAGGACGTCGGGAACCACAGCCAGGCCGGCGAGCAGCAGCAGGGCCATGAACGGGGTCGTCTTCCACACCTCGGTGAGAGTGATGACCAGGAACGACGTGCCCCGCTCGGTCAGCCAGGCCCGGTCGGTGTTGAACCATTCGTTGATGAAACCGAGGTCGGGGGTGAAGGCGAACTGCCAGGCGAAGGCGGCCACCACGGTCACGATGCCGTAGGGGATGAGGATGGCCGCCCGTACGGTCTGGCGGCCGAAGACGGCCCGGTGCATGACCAGGGCCAGGGCCATGCCCACCACCAGCTCCAGGGCGACGGTGACCACGGTGATGATGACGGTGGCGGTCACGTCCTGCCACCAGAGCTCGGCGGTGAGGACGTCGATGTAGTTCTGCAGGCCCACGAAGCCCCGCTCGTCGGGGAAGCGCAGGTCGTAGCGTTGCAGGGACAACCAGATGGCGTAGGCGATCGGGTAGGCGGTCACCGCCAGCATGACCACCACGGCGGGGGCAACCAGCTTCCAGGCCAGTGACCGCTCGGCCCGGGCTCGGTCGCTGCGTCCTGCCCGGGGGGAGCGGCCGCCAGCCCCGTCGCGGTCGGGCGCCGTCGTGGACTCCTCGTCGTCGTCCACCTGGGCGGCGATGACCGGCTCGGCGGCCTGGCTCACAGCAGCCCCCGCGACTCGATTGCCTGGTTCACCTTGTCCTCGAGCTCGGCCAGATCGGCCACCGGATCGATGCTGTCAGGGGGGTGCAGCGTCCGTTGGATGGCCAGGGAGATGTCGTTGTAGGCGGGGCTGACCGGGCGGGGGGCAGCGTCCTGCAGGCTCTCTTGGAGCAGGTCGGCGAAGGGGAAGGCGGCCTGCACCTCGGGGGTGTCGAACAACGAGGAGATGGTGGGGGCCAAGCCGCCGTCGACGGCAGCGATGACCTGGTTGGGCGCCGAGCGGATGCAGGCGGCGGCTTCGAAGGCGAGCTCGGGGTGCTCGGAGAAGGCCCCGACGCCGAGGTTGATGCCTCCGAGCGGGGGCCGGCTCGCCTCACCGGGCACGACCGCCGGCCAGCGGGCCCAGCCCAGGTTCTCGAAGACCTCGGGGGCGTTCTCCGCGGCACTCGGGTAGACGAAGGGGTAGTTGACCATGAAGCTCGCCCCACCGGCCTCGAAGGCCAGGCGGCCATCGTCCTCCATGGCGTTGGACAGGCTGGGATCGGCCGCCTGGGAGGTGGCTACGTTGCGCATGACCTCCATCGCCCGCACCGCCGGCTCACCCAGGGCCACCTCGGCGTCGTCGCCCTCGCCCTGGATGATCGACCCGCCCGCGGAGGCGATCAGCGAGTTGAACCACACCGTCAAGCCCTCGTAGCGAGCACCCTGGACCAAGATGGTCCCGCCCGGGCCGATCTCCTCGGCCATGGCCACCATCTCCTCCCAAGTCTCGGGCGGCTCGGCCACCCGGTCGGTGCGGTACCAGAGGAGCTGGGTGTTGGTGGTGAAGGGCGCCACCCACAATTGGTCCTCGTAGGTGGCCGAGGCGACGATGGGGCCCGGCACACCCTCGGTCACGGCTGCGGCCGCCTCACCCTCCCAGGGGAGGAGCCAGCCGGCCTCGGCGAACTCGCCGGTCCAGATGACGTCCATGCCCATGAGGTCGATGTCGGCGTCCCCGGCGGCGAGGCGGCGCACGAGCTGCTCGCGCTGAGCGTCGGCGCTCGACGGCAGGGACGCCATCTCGATGCGGTAGCGTCCCCCGGCCTGCTCGGTGCAGCGCCGGGCCGCCTCGTCGTAGGCGCCGGAGGGCTCGTCGAAGACGTACCAGGTCAGCGTGGGGAGGCCACCGTCGTCCTGGCCACTTCCGCCGCAGGCCGTCGCCAGCAACGCCAGGACCGCCAGCGCCGCCAGGGGCCGGCCCAGGCGGCTCCGACTCCGCGAGGTCCTGGCCGGGTGCTCGGCCACCTGTCCTGCCTCCTCCTGGTCGTCGGTGGCGCCCCGTGTACCCGTCGTGCTCGCTCCGAGAAACCTCCATCATCACGAGCGATGGCGAAGGGCTGTGGCCGGGTCCTTCAGCGGTCGGGACCGGCGGCCCGGGCCTCCTCCACCGCCACCAGGGCCTGTCGGAGTTGGGTGATCCATTCGGCCTGGTTGCGACCTACCAGGCGTACGCACCAGGCCAGTGCCTCGCTGCGACTGCGGGCCACGCCGGCGTCGATGAGGGTGTCGAGCACCGCCCGCTCCTCCATGCGCAGCCGGGTCATCACGGGCACGGCCAGGTGGGTGAAGACGAACTGCTCGCTCCCGCAGGTGACCGCCCACGACACCTTGCGGCCGAAGCGGTGCTCGGCCTCGTGGGCCAGGACGAGCCGGCCTTCGCGTGACGCCTCCCGGAAGTGCTTCACCAGAGCCAGGACGGCTTGGGGGCCGCCGGGCTCGGGAACGGCGATGGGGCCGCTGACCAGGATCTCGTCCCGATCGACAGTCACCTCCAGGGGAGCGCTGAACCAGGTGCGAGGCACCCGGGCCCGGAACCAGGTCCGGATCTCCTCGGAGGGCACGCTGGAAGGTGAGGGCACTATTACAACATTACAAGCACCACTAGAGAGCGGCGGCGCCCTCGAACGTGGCCGCCTTGACCCCCCGGCGGGACAGCTCGGCCAGGAACGCCGGGCGGTCCTCCACCAGTTCGGCCACGCCACCGGCCCCGCGCCGTCGCAGCCGGCCCTCGACCAGGGTGACGGCGACGAGAGCGGCCACGGCGCCGGCGGCCACGGCCGGACGGTCGATGGCACCGAGGACGGCGCTGTCGCACGCCTCGCCCCGGCGGCCCCGCACCTCCACCCGGATCGCCCCCAAGGTGCCCTCGGCGTGGGGCCGGCGCAGCATGGGCAGGTGGGCGGTGATGCGGTCGCGCCGGCTAGCCCCCACCCGGCTGGTGACCCGGCGCACACCGGGGAAGGCGGGCACCAACACCACGGCGTCGGCCGCCGCCGCCCGGTAGCAGTCCTCGGGGCCCACAGGGTCGGGGAACCAGCACAGCTCCCGACCCGAGCCGCCCTTGCGTCGCACCCACTGCCCGTCGCGCCAGTCGTAGGCGTCGCCGCCCCGGGCCTGGTGGTGGCCCCGGGCACAGTCGGGACCGCCCGTCCCCGTCTTGGCCACGTGGACCTCGTCCACGATGTCGAAGGTGGCGGCGGCGTGGCCGGCCAGCAGGCAGCTCAGGCCGGGAGCGAAGCCGGCACCGGCCACCACCACTCGATCGAGCGCCCGAGCCTCGGCGTCGAGGGCCAACAGCGCCCGCACGTCGTCCAGGTCGTCCGACACCGACACCACCGAGACCCCCGCCTCCAGCAGCCGCCCGGCGACCTGGCCGTGGTCGCCGCCGGCGTGGGCCAGCACGGCGACGTCGGCTCCGGTTGCCCAGCCCAGATCACCCGGGTCCTCGGACCGGACCGGATCTCCGACCGACTCGGCCACCCGTGCGGCGAGGGCCCGGTCCCGATCGGCGACGACCACCCGCCCGACGCCCGGAGACATGACCAGTTGACGCACCACTCGTGCCCCTACCGCGCCGGCGCCGAGGACGGCGACCTTCACCAGGGCCTCCTCACGGAACTCGCCGCCACCGAG
>JAUJLZ010000118.1 GCA_030447125.1 Acidimicrobiales bacterium | reverse complement strand
GGAAGCGCTCGAGCCAGGCCACGGCCTCGGCGTCGAGGTGGTTGGTGGGCTCGTCGAGCAGGAGCAGGTCGGGTTGGCTCAACAGCAACCGGCACAGCGCCACCCGGCGCCGCTCACCACCGGAGAGGGTGGTCACCGCGGCGTCACCGGCAGGAACGCCGAGGGCGTCCATGGCCACCTCGACGTTGCGTTCGAGGTCCCATGCCCCGCTGGCGTCGATGCGGTCCTGGAGATCGGCCTGCTCGGCCAGCAGGGTGTCGAGGTCGGCGTCGGGCTCGGCGAAGGCGGCACACACCGCCTCGTAGCGGTCGAGGATCGCTCTGGTCCCGGCCACGCCGTCCATGACGTTGCCGAGCACCCCCTTGTTCTCGTCGAGATGGGGCTCTTGGTGGAGATGTCCGACCGAGAAGCCTGGGGTGAGGCGGGCCTCGCCGCTGTAGCCGTCGTCCTCTCCGGCCATGATGCGCAGCAACGAGGACTTCCCCGACCCGTTGGCGCCGATCACCCCGATCTTGGCCCCCGGGTAGAACGACAGGGAGATGTCCTCGAGCACCTGGCGGTCGGGGGGGTGGAAGCGCCCGAGCCGGTGGGTGGTGTAGATGTACTGAGCGGCCATGCCCCGACGGTACCGGCGGGCGCTCCACCATCGGGCCCGGCCCCTGGGCACTCGAGTCGAGCGACACTCGTCGACCGGCACCCGTGCTGGTGAGGTGCCGGTCGACTCGTGCCTTGGGGGGTTGGCAGCGGAACGTGTCCGCGCCTCACCATTGTGACACCCGCGCATCGAGGCTGCAGTAGGAACATCCTGCACCTAGCCACCGTGCCCGGTCGGCCTCCGGGGCAGCCGCCAGACGGCCGGCCGTTACCCTGGAGCCTGTGACGCAGCCCGGGCCGAGCACCACCTTTGGTCCCAACGCCTGGCTCGTCGACGAGATGTACGAGCGCTACCTGGATGATCCGGCGTCGGTGGGGGAGCGGTGGCAGGAGTTCTTCGCCGACTACCGGATCGACCCGGCGCCAGCCCGTCCGCCCGCTCCTGTCCTTCAGCTTCCCGAGACGCCGCCCCCATCGGACGAGCCGATGGCAAGCCCCAGCGTGTCCGCGTCCGCAGTCCCGGGGGCCGAACGTCTTCTCGGCGTGGCCGCCCGCATCGCCCGCACCATGGAGGCGAGCCTCGAGGTGCCCACCGCCACCAGCTTTCGCATCGTGCCGGCGAAGCTGCTGGAGGTCAACCGCCAGGTGGTCAACGGCTACCTGGGGCGCACCCGGGGCGGCAAGGTCAGCTTCACCCACCTCATCGCCTACGCCGTGATCCGGGCCCTCGAGGCCGTGCCGGTGATGAACGCGGCCTACGCCGAGGTCGACAGTGAGCCCGGCGTGGTCCGCCACGGTCGCCTGGGCCTCGGCCTCGCCGTCGACGTGGAGAAGCCCGACGGCAGTCGCAGCCTGATCGTGCCATGCATCCGCGACGCCGACACCCTCGACTTCCGGGGTTTCCACGCCGCCTACCAGGAGGTGATCCGCAAGGTCCGCTCCAACCGCCTCAGCGCCGACGACCTGGCCGGAACCACCGTCACGCTCACCAACCCCGGCACCATCGGCACGGTGGCCTCGGTGCCCCGCCTGGTGCGGGGCCAGGGCTTGATCGTGGGGGTGGGTGCCATCGACCACTCGGCGGAGTACCAGGCCGCCGACCCTCGGGCGCTGGCCGAGCTCGGCGTCTCGAAGGTGGTCACCCTCAGCTCCACCTATGACCACCGCATCATCCAGGGGGCGGAGTCGGGCCTGTTCCTCCAGCGGGTCCACGAGTTGCTGCTCGGCGCCGACCGCTTCTACGACGACATCTTCCGCTCCCTCGGCATCCCCTACGAGGCGGTGCAGTGGCGCCGCGACGTCAACCCCGTCGCCGTCCCCGACACCCACCTCGAGAAGCAGATGCAGGTGAACCGGGTCATCAACATGCACCGGGTCCGGGGCCACCTCATCGCCGACCTCGACCCGCTGGCGGTCAAGGAACCGCACATGCACCCCGAGCTCGACCCCGCCACGTACGGCCTCACCATCTGGGACCTCGACCGCGAGTTCCTCACCGGAGGCCTGGCCGGTACCCATCGCCTGGCCCTGGGCGAGATCCTGCGCATCCTGCGCGACGCCTACTGCCGGACCGTGGGCATCGAGTACATGCACATCCAGGACCCGGAGCAGAAGCGCTGGATCCAACGCCACGTCGAAGGGGTCAACGTCGCCCTCGGCCCCGACGAGCAACGCCACATCCTCGGACGGCTCAACGCCGCCGAGGCCTTCGAGCGCTTCTTGGCCACCAAGTACGTGGGCGCCAAGCGCTTCGGCATCGAGGGAGCGGAGGCGGCCGTGCCCCTGCTCGACGCCGTGCTCGATGCCGCGGCGAACGCCGGTCTCGCCCGGGTGGTCATGGGCATGGCCCACCGGGGTCGCCTCAACGTGTTGTCGAACATCGTGGGCAAGCCCCTCGATCAGATCTTCGGGGAGTTCGAGGGGATCGTCGATCCCGGCATGGTGCAGGGTTCGGGCGACGTGAAGTACCACCTCGGGGCGAGAGGCCGCTTCCACAGCCGCCAGGGCGTGGAGATCGACGTGGAGCTGGCGGCCAACCCTTCGCACCTCGAAGCCGTCGACCCGGTGGTCGAGGGCATGGTCCGGGCCCACCAGGACCTGATCGATCAACCCACGACGTACTCGATCCTGCCCCTGTTGGTCCACGGCGACGCCGCCTTCGCCGGCCAGGGGGTGGTGGCTGAGACCCTCAACCTGTCCGACCTGCGGGGGTACCGCACCGGTGGCACCGTCCACCTGGTGATCGACAACCAACTCGGCTTCACCACTGCGCCCGAGTTCGGACGTTCTTCGGTCTACGCCACCGATGTGGCCAAGATGGTCCAAGCACCCATCTTCCACGTCAACGGCGACGACCCCGAGGCGTGTGTGCGGGTGGCCCGGCTGGCCTTCGAGTACCGCCAGGCCTTCAACCGTGACGTGGTCATCGACATGTGGTGCTACCGGCGCTTCGGGCACAACGAGGGCGACGACCCGAGCTACACCCAACCGCTGCTGTATCGCCGCATCGAGCAGCGGCGATCGGTGCGCAAGCTCTACGTGGAGCTCCTGGTGAAGCGGGGCGACATCACCCTTGACGAGGCGGAGGGGGCGCTCGGTGACTTCTCCGAGCGGCTGCAGCAGGCATTCGATCAGACCCGGGCTCTACCTTCCTCCTCCCCCCCAGTACGTCCCGTACCTCCACCTGCGCCCATCAACACCGGGCCCGACGGCAGCACCGCCGTTGCTCGGACCCCGCTCGGGGCCGTGCTCGAAGCTCTGGAGCGGATGCCGGATGGCTTCGAGGTCCACCCGAAGCTGGCCCGCCAGTTCGAGGCCCGGCGCCAGCTCTGGGAGACGGGCAAGGTCGACTGGGCGACGGCCGAGGCTCTGGCCCTCGGCTCGCTCCTGGCCGAGGGCACCGACATCCGCCTCACCGGCCAGGACACCCGGCGGGGGACGTTCTCCCACCGCCACTCGGTCCTGTTCGACCACCGCAGCGGAGCCGAGCACGTTCCCCTGGCCCAGGTCGCTCCTGACCAGGGCAAGTTCTGGGTCTACGACTCGTCGCTCTCGGAGTACGCGGCGATGGGCTTCGAGTACGGCTACTCGGTGGTGCACACCGAGGCGCTGGTCTGTTGGGAGGCCCAGTTCGGCGACTTCGTGAACGGCGGGCAGATCGTGGTCGATCAGTTCCTCGCCGCCGCCGAGGAGAAGTGGGGCCAGCGCTCAGGGCTGGTGCTGCTGTTGCCCCACGGGTACGACGGCCAGGGCCCGGAGCACTCCTCGGGTCGCATCGAGCGCTTCTTGACGCTGTGCGCCGATGACAACATGCAGCTCGTCAACGCCACCACTGCGGCCCAGTACTTCCACCTCCTGCGGCGCCAGGTACGCCCGGTCCGTCGCAAGCCATTGGTCGTGTTCACGCCCAAGTACCTGCTCAGGGCACGAGAGTCCCGCTCGTTGCTCGACGAGCTCGTCCACGATTCGTTCCGGCACGTCCTCGACGATCCTGGCGTACGTGACCACGCATCGGTCCGGCGGGTGATCCTGTGCTCGGGCAAGGTGGCCTACGACGCCATGTTGCGCCGCGACCAGGTCAACGCGCCCGTGGCCGTGGTGCGGGTCGAGCAGCTCTACCCCTGGCCCGAGCACGCCCTGGCCGAGCTGCTCGAGCACTACCGGGGCGCCGACTCGATGTACTGGCTCCAGGAGGAGCCCGAGAACATGGGCCCGTGGCCCTACGTGCACGGTCGCCTGCATCGGACCATCGGCGGCGGGTTCAAGCTGGGCCACGCCAGCCGCCACGAGTACGGCAGCCCGGCCACGGGCAGCTTCAAGCTCCATCTGCGCGAGCAGGAGGAGCTGCTCGACCGTGCCTTCGAAGGAGTCGACTGAACGGCCTGGTCCCCCTCCACCCGTTCGCACTCGTGGCCCGGTAAGGTTTGGCCGACTCCTACCTTCCTCTCAAGAAGAGGGAACGCAGGACGAACGATGAAACCGGCGCTTCGGCTTCCCGCCTCGTAGCGCTCGGTGACGAACAGGGCGGGTGCACCGTGGGTCCATCCGTGGCTCCTCGATCCTGAGGGACGGAGGCCGGGATGGTGTTGGCGCCGGTCGACGACCGGGCCGGCATGCGGACCCACCATCGAGAGGAGAGAGGGATGGATCATGGCTGATACCCGCCATCTGGTCATCGACGGGTCCAACATCGCCACCGAGGGCCGCAGCTTGCCCAGCCTGGCCCAGTTGGACGAAGCCGTGAGCGCACTGGTGAAGGAGCGGCCCTTCGAGACCTGGACGGTCGTGGTCGATGCCACCTTCGGCCACCGGATCGACGCTTCGGAGAAGCAGACGTACGAAGAGGCGCTGGCGGCCAACGAGCTGGTGACCCCCCCGGCGGGCACCATCGGCAGGGGTGACAAGTTCCTGCTCGAGATCGCCGACCGGTCAGGCGCCACCGTCTTTTCCAACGACTCGTTCCAGGAGTTCCACGGCGAGTACGAGTGGCTCTTCGACGAGGGCCGGCTGATCGGCGGCAAGCCCGTGCCCGAGGTGGGTTGGATCTTCACCGAGCGCACCCCCGTGCGGGGACCGAAGAGCCGGATGGCGACCCGGGGGAGCGGAGAACGCCGGGGCCGGCTCTCGGCATCGGGGCGATCGGGTGGCTCGAGGCGGGTCCTGTCAGCCACGGCCACGGGTCCGCCCCCGGTGCCCACCAAGCCGCCGCCACGTTCTCCCCGGCGGGAACCGGTGCGGGCCAGGGCGGTGGAACCGGATGACCGCCCGCTCCCCAAGCCGGTCGAGGTCGAGCGGGAGGCAGCCACCACCTCACGTCGCCGGCCCTCGTCCTCGTCTTCGTTGCAAGCCGTCAATGAACCTCTCCCGTTCATCGAGTTCATCGCCGAGCATGGCCCCGGCCAGAAGGTGGAGGGTGAGGTCTTGACCTTCACCAGTCACGGTGCCTTCGTCCAAGTCGGTGATGTCCGCTGCTATCTGGCGTTGAAGTTCATGGGAGATCCTGCGCCTCGTAGCGCCCGCGACCTGCTGCACCGGGGTGAGGTCCGCACCTTTGTGGTCCAGGCCATCGACGCGCCGCGGCGTGGCATCGACCTGGCCATCCCCGGCTTCGAGCAGCTCGAAGCGGACATGACGCCTGCGTCGGAGCCCGAAGCGGGCGACGCCGCTGCTCCTGCTTCGACGCCCCGAAGGACCCGCACGCGCCAGGCCGCTGCGCCGCTGCCAACGGAGAGCGACGAGACCACGCCGACCGTGCCGACGACCGACGCGCCGGCGGTGGCGGACCGGCCCTCTCGTGCGCGCCGAGCTCGCCTGCTGGCGTCAGATCCGGTGCCGGCTGTGGACGAGTCCCGCCCCGAAGGGCTGGCCGACCAGGAAGGCCCCCCCGCCGTGGTCAAGAAGAGCACGGCCAGGAAGCGGGGGCCCAGGACGCTGAGTCCTCCGGAGGCGACCGAGGGACCAGCCGCCCAGGGGGTCACCGAGCCCGCCACCGCCACCGCCACCGCTCCGGCGAAGCGGGCTGCACGCAAGGCAGTGACCACGACGACGGCGACCCCGGACCCGGCGCCGGCCGAGGCCCTGGTCGAGGCTGTCCCCGGGACAGCGCCGGACGTGGATCCCGAGGGAACGGCCAAGCAGGCGCCGACCACAAAGGCAGCGACCAC
>JAUJLZ010000117.1 GCA_030447125.1 Acidimicrobiales bacterium | reverse complement strand
GACAGGTGCCGCTCGGCGATCTCGACCCGACCCCGGCGCTCGAAGTCGACCACCACCACAGGCTCTTCGCCGGCGTGGACCTCGACGACGCGGCCCCGCTCGCCGTTGCGCACGAAGTCGCCCGGTCCGGCCCCCCGGGGCCGCAGCCGGCGGTTCTGTTCCATGGCCACCACCTCGTCGCCGGCGCAGAAGCACTGGCCGGCCACCTCCACCACCGGGCCGGACAAGGTGCCGTCGGCGGCAAGCAGCGCCCGGGCCCGGGCGTTGAGCTCCCGGCGCTCGACGTGGTGGTCGGCCATCATCGACGAGGAAGGCAGCTCCGGATTGGCCCGGCGGTGCAGCCGATCGACGTACCAGTCGGCCACCAGGGCGTCGAGCAGCTCGTCGGGGCTGTCCGCCTCCACCACCCGCTGGTCGCGGCGCAGACGCTCCACCGCCTCGGAGATCTTCCCCGCCGCGTACTCCACCGAGGCCAGGCGGACCTCGGCCATCTCCGGAGCCGCCTGGCGCCGCCGCACCACCAGCTCCGCCTTGTCCTCGGGATACGCCTCCAGCAGCGCCCGCCACCCGCCGCCGGCGGCCACCGCGGCGTGCTGGGCGGGATCGCCCACCAGCCGCAGCGCCGCCCCCGCTCGATCGACATAGCCGGCCAGGCGGGCCAGGTCCCGGTTCCCCAGCGTCGAGGACTCGTCCACCACCACCACGCTGCGTCCGTCCAGGGTCATCAGGTCACGGTCCAGCCGGTACAGCAGGCTGGCCACCGTCGAGCACTCCATGGCGGTGGCGTCGCGCAGCACCTCGGTGGCCGTGCCCTGCACCACGGCGCCGAAGGGCCGGTAGCCGGCGTCCTCCCAGGCCCGGGCGGCGGCGGCCAGGGCGAAGGTCTTGCCCGAGCCCGCCGGGCCCAGCACGCACTGGACCCGGTGCCCGCTGGTGCAGACGGAGCGCACCATGGACACCTGGTCCTCGCCCAGCTCAGGACGCCGGGCAAGCGCAGCGTCGAGGGTGGCAGCCGGCACCACGCCGGCGCCGGCGTGGCGGCCCCGCTCGTAGGTGGCGAACAGCCGCTGCTCGAGGTTGAGCATGGCCTGGGTGGTGTAGAGGGGCTCGGCACCCACGGCGTTGACCACCCGTCCGTCGCGCCGCCGCACCACGTCGGCCGCGCCCAGCTCCCGCCGGCGATCGACGTCCAGGCGAACCACCACCTCGCTGGCCAGCCAGGCGTCGGCCAGATCGCACACCTCCCGGGCGCCGAGGCGATCCCCGGCCCAGTCGGCGACGTGTTGGATCACCTCCCGGCGGCCGAACGTGGCCGCCGTCTCGGTGAGACCCGTGGAGGAGCCGAGGTGGGCGAACAGCGCGACGCGCTCGTCCTTGGTGACCAGGGCCGGAACCGCCTGGCGGTCGTAGCAACGCTCGACCGCTCTGCGGTCGAGCCCCACCGCGTCGAGCTGCGAAGCCCACCAGGGGCGCAGCGCTGCGGGATCCACCCCGTGTTCGTCCTTGGCCGCCCGGGTGACATAGGCCGCCACCTGGCGGCCCCTGGCCCGCATGCCGCTGCCGCCGGTATAGGAGGCCTCCAGCTGCGGGAGCACGGCGTCAAGCTCCTGGGAGCGCTTGCTCATGGCCACGATGGCGGCCCGGGGCACCCCGGCAACGTCGGCCAGGCCCCGCTCGGCCGGGTTCCACTCCACCCCCAGGCGCCGGGCCATCTGCAGGCGCAGCTCGGCGGCGGCCAGGTAGCTGGCCGTCTTGGCGTGGGCGAACAGCGCCCGGCCGTCCAGGGCCCGGACTCCGCCGTCGGGACCCTCGGCCATGTTGGCCACCACCACATGGGCGTGCAGTTGGGGATCCAGGGCCCGGGAGGTCCCGTGCAGGTAGGACGCGGCCAGCAGGCCATTCGCCGGCTGCACCTTGGCCGTGGCGCCGGTGCGCACGAAGGCGGCGTTGTCCTGGAGGTAGGCCACGCCGGCGGCCACGGCGTCGTGCACGGCGGACACGATGGCGCCCTGGCGGGCTTCGTCGGCCCGGGCCCACAGCAGGCTCACCGACTTGGGCACCGAGAAGGTCAGGTCGTAGCCGATGACGGCGGTGGGCGCCCGACGGGCCTCGGCGAAGCGGCGGACCTCGGCCCTGGTCACGCTCCAGTGGCCGTTGGGCCCGTTGCGGGTGGCGTGGAGGTACGGGTGGTCCAGGGCAGCGGAGGCGTCGCCCAGCTCAGCGCCTCGCCCGGCGTTGGCGGTGCGGGCCGCCACCCGGCGCAGGTAGCGAGGGGACACACCCAGCAGGCTCGCCGCCTCGGGGATGCTCAGCCGTTCGTCGTCGGCGCCGTGGGCCGAGACCTTGGTGGCGTCCCGCCCCAGGTGGTCGGCGCGGGCCGCCGAGCCCCGGGCCTCGAGCAGCTGGCGACCGGAGGACGGGTGCTGGCCAGCCAGCATGCGGGCCAGCTCGGCCCGGGCGACCTCGCCGCGGGGGCAGAAACCGGCGAGGCCCCTGCCCAGCCACCTCCCCGGTCCCTCGACGGAGTCGGCGTAGTAGCCCACGGCGCCGTTGCCCGCCGGCCCGGGGCCATGGTCGCACGGGGCCTCGGCGGCTAGCCCACTGGCCTGCCACCACTGGGGGGAGCGCCCCGGCGGCTTGGGGCAACGCCCGTCGAGGTAGTCGACGACGCGCGCCACCGCCGCCGACGCTTCACCGTCGCGGGACCCGAGAGCGGTGACGCTGACGATCACCTCCCACTACTGGTGGGCGACCACCGGCCCGAGTAACACCCGCAGGTGCCGCAAAGCGGCACCTGCAAGGGTGTCTTGCTGCTTCAGTTCGTCGTTCGGAGGTGGAAGTGGGCCTTCGACATCGATGAGACGAACGCGGATCTTGCCTGATGTCGGTCGTGGTGGATGGGTCGTGGTGTCGGTCGATCTGCTGGTCGTTGTGGTGGTGGTGATCGATCTGCTGGTGTCGTGATGGTGGTCGATCTGCTGTTGGCGTTCGTGATCGTGGTGGATTGCGTCCTTGGGTTGCCGGTGGTGCGGTCGTGAAGACCTCGGGGTGGGAGACCATGGCTTCATGGGGGTCCCGGCTTGTGCCGCTTGTCTCGGTGTCGCCGTCGCTTCCACGCGAGCGGGCATGGCGAAGACGGAACGCCGCCGGCCCGGGCGCGGCGTTGGCATTCTCCTCGGACAGAAGCGGCCACGGCGCAGCCGAGAGCGAGGGCAGCCAGGCGGGGCCGTTGATCCAGCCGGCTCAGGCGCGGTCTCTGTGCAGGCCCGTCAACGTGTGTTGGCTCAGCGACTCTGGTGCACTGGCAGGGACCGGTGCGGCGGGATCACTGCCTACGGGTTACGACGACGGCGAGCGAAGTAGAGCAAGCCTTGGGTGGCGACGACGACGACCACAGCGTGGCCATCATCAGCCAACCCTCCGAATTGCCGCGCTGCACCTCGAGCACCCCGAGGCCCGCCAAGGCTGCACCACTTACGACCCGCAGGGCACGCCATCGGCGCCCGTCCATGAACCTCAACACGCCGGCTCCTCGCTCGTCCCGCTTGTCCCGCTCGTCCCGCCGAGGTGACAGCATCCACAGGGCCATCCCGATGCAGAACACCGCACCGATCACTCCCCCGACGGCGGCGCCGTAGTCGCCTCGCCTCTCTGCACCAGACACGGCGACAAGGATCGGCACGCTGATGAAGCCGATCGTGCACGCGGCGAGAAGGAACAGGGCAGCGCCCGCCCGGATCTGGGCGTGCCCGTACTTCTCCAGCCGACCGACTGCGTTTCGCCAACCGGAGTGCAGACTCGGCACGGTGGCGGGGTACCCGCCAAACGTGTGGTCGGAACGACCCCGGGCACGCGGCGAGGCCGTTCTTGGCGCCGCTTGCGCTCGGCATGCGCAGAGACGGTCATGGCCGGGAGATCCTTCGGCCTCGGACGACCGTCGACCTATCGGTAAGGCCCTCTTCCCTATAGCGTGACTGCATGCCAAAGCAGAAGCGAGCCTTCGAGGTCGAGGTCGAAACGAAGTTGGCTGTTCTCGCCTTCGACGAGGAGTCGGCCCGCAAGAAGGCCGAGCGTGCGCTTGCCGCGGGGCGGAGCGTCGGCGTTGACGTAGCGGCGACTGGTGCGGTGTGGACGTACGCCACGACATCCCGGTCCGACGGGGAGAGCTGACAACAACACCGCCATCGGAAACCGGGCCACGTCGTCCGGCTCGGACTCTGGTTTCGACGCCCAGCGGAGTCCGCTCTCGGTCCTCTGACAGCCGTCGTAGAGCGATCGATCCACGTACCGCGGAGAAGCCAGCGACTCCCTACAAGCTCTCGCAGGCGAGGCCATCGCCGTCTCCGTCGAGGCGGTGGGGGTCCTGGCCGGGACCGCCCTCGGCCTCGTAGAACCGCTGGGCCTCTTCGTGGGAGGAGAAGTCCGAGCAGTCGCGGTCCCCACCGCCTCCGTGCGGAGAGGACGGAGCCGCCGGTGGCGAGGCTGGACCCGACTCCCCCGCTGGGGTGTCGGCGCCACCGCAGGCGCCCCACAGTCCCCGGTTGGCGGATCTCGCTTCCTGCTCGGCCGCTCGGAACGCCTCCACGTGGGCCACGTTGGGCGGGTAGGTCGCCATCACCGCGAAGCCATCTCGGACCATCTGGAGGTTGACGAAGAGATCGTCGGCGACTCGGTAGACATAGGCAAGGGTGCGGCCGTATCGGTCGGTGCGCTCGACGTCGTAGACGAGGCGCACGCTGGTGCCGGGGCCCATGAGCTCGGTGGCGTGCTGGGTGGCCTGGGCGCCGAAGCACTCGACCGGTTGGCTCGGGTGCTTTGTCTCGGGCGTGTCGATCCCGATCAGTCGGACCGTCTCCCCGCTGCTGACCGCCATGGTGTCCCCGTCCACGATCCGTGTGACGGTTACCACGTCGCCGGGAGGCTGGGCAGCGGTGGCGCTCGTGGTGGTCGGCGCCGCCGTCGTGGTCGTACTCAAGGTGGCGGACGACGTGGTCGCCTTACTGTCGGTAGTGGCGGCCCCCTCGGTCGTCGTCAGGCGCCGGGTGGCTGCGGTCTCGGTGTCGGGTTCCTGGCTCCCGGAGAAGGCGCCGACAACGAGGAACGCGATCACGACCCAGCTGACGATCTGCAAGACGATCGGCAGGGAGCGGAAGCGCACCCATCCGCGTTTCAGAGCCTGCACCGCCACGTCCCGCTTTCTCTTCGCCCGGGACCATCATGATCGGCTTGCAGCACTGGCGGCTGTATCCCCTTCTCACCGAACAGGACCGACAACGGCGCCGACGAAATCGCCACACGGGAGGTGCGGGCAGGCCAGGGTGCAGCGGACTCCTGCCCCGAGCCCGGCGGCGCTCGAGCACCGACCTTTCCGGTGTCCGTGGCCCCTCACGGGGCTGCGCTGCGCCCTCGTTAGACCACGAGGAGGAGCAGAGGCCGGGCTCGGACGGAGTAGGCAGCCCTGGAGCCGTGGCGCTCAAGAGCAGTGGGCGGGTGTCGTCGGTGCCCGCTCATCGGCGGAAGCCACCAACCCAGCCGGCTGCAGGGCCCGCTGGGCGGCGCCGAGAACCCGCTCTGCTGTGGCTCGCACCACGGCGGGATCCCCGTCGGACCAGACGGCGACGTACGGCAGGCTGTAGTCGTCGCTGGCAAGCCCGGCGGCGTGGCACACGACGTAGGCGACGCTCTCGGCCTCCACCTCAGCGGTGACCCGGTGGTGGTGGCCCTCGTCCGGGTCGTGGAGCCAGACGTGCGCCAGCTCGTGGGCCAGGGTCTTGACCGCCTGGGCGTCGTCCACGTCGGCTCGTACGGTCACCGTGCGGGTCAGGTAGTTGGTACGGCCGTTGGCACCGCCGCACTCGCCGCGCTCGAGATTGAAGCCGGCCTCGGCCACCTGCTGGGCGAGCGAGTCCCACAGACCCTCGGGCGCCTCGCCGGCGAGGAGGGCGGGGCGGATGTCGGGGAGGGGATCACCGTCTGTCTGGGAGATGTCCCACACATGGGCCACCCGAAAGCCCCGCAGGATGCGCACCACCTCGGGGTTCTCGGCGGCGTCGTGGTCGTCCACCGGGCGAGCTCGCTCGACACACGGTGCCAGGATGGCGATGCCACGCTCGCCCTTGCGCACCTGGCGCCCGAGGCGCTGCCAGGCCCGGTAGCCGGCCACCCGGGTGGCGTCGGGGCGCTGGGCCAGGATGAGCAACACGTTGTTGGTCGAGTACCGGTGGAACCTGGAGGCGACGGTGAGGAACTCCCGCCAGTC
>JAUJLZ010000116.1 GCA_030447125.1 Acidimicrobiales bacterium | reverse complement strand
CTGAGCATTCCCCACGCAGCCAACCTGCTGGGCGTCTCGCCGCAGTACCTGCGCAGGGTGGTGGCCCAAACCACAGCGACTCATCGGGAGGCGGATCCTCCCAAGCCCGGGCACGCTCTTCCGGCCCTCGAGCATCCCTACCTCCACGCCAGCCGGGGTGGGCCCAACGGCCACTGGAGCGTCACCAGAGCCGAGGTGCGGCGCTTTGCCGAGGCGCGGCGGGCGCCCGCAGCGGTCATCGCCTACGACCTGACGTTTTCGGTGCCCAAGTCGGTGAGCCTGCTGTGGGCCCGCGCCGACGCGCCGGGCCAGGCCGCCATCGTGGCCGCCGTGCACGACGCCGTGGCCGCCGGGATGGCCTACCTGGAGGAGCATGCCGCCTTCGTTCGCACCGGCGCCAACGCCAAGGTCCAGCCCGCCACCGGACTGCTTGCCGCTTCCTACCTGCACGGGACCTCCCGGGCACTGGATCCCCAGCTGCACGCCCACGTGGTCGTAGCCAACATGGCCGAGGGCCCCGACGGCGTGGTCCGGGCCCTGGACGGCCGGGCGTTGTTCGCCCACGCCAAGACCGCCAGCTACCTGGCAGGCGCCGAACTGCGGCTGCAGATGACCCGCCGCCTGGGAGTGGAGTGGTCACCGCCCGAGCGGGGCCTGGCCGACGTGGCCGGGGTGCCCCGGGCCGCCATCGTGGAGATGAGCAAGCGCTCCCGGGAGCTGGAGGCGGTGCTGCCGGAGCTGGAGGCGTTCTACACCCGGGGCAGCGGGATGCGGGGCAGGGGCCGCCAGGTGGCGGCGTATGTCACCCGGGCGGCCAAGGACGAACACGGGGTGGACCCCGAGGCCCTGCGGCCGTGGTGGGCCTCCCAGCTCGACGCGGTGGGCCTCGACCGCAGAGCGGTCGAGCGTTGCTACGACCGCCAGGCGGCGCCGGCGCTGGTCACCGAGGAACAGCGCGCCGTCCTGTTCGCCCACCTGGGCTCGTCGGTCGGCCTGACCGAGATCGCCGCCACCTTCGGCCGCCGTGAAGTGATCCAACACGTCGCCGACTGGGCCGGGGACCGCCTCGGCGCCCGAGCGGTCTGCGACCTGGCCGACGCCTGGCTGGCCAGCGAGGCGGTGGTGCGACTCGACGTCGATCGCCGTCGCGAGGGACGCTCCGCCGACGTGGTGCGCCGGCGCGACGGACGGGTGGTCAACGCCCTGGGCGCCGAGCCGCTCTACACCACCCAGGCCATGCTCGACCTCGAACAGCGGCTGTTCGCCACCTACGAGCGCGGACGCCACGCCGGTGCCGGGGTGGTGCCCGCCGCCACGCTGCACGCCGCCCTGGCCGCTCGACCCGAGCTGGGCGAGGACCAGATGGCGATGGTGCGCTCCATCTGCACCAGCGGTCACCGCCTCCAGTGCGTGCTGGGCCCGGCGGGCTCAGGCAAGACCTTCGCCCTGGCCGCCGCCGCCCGGGCCTGGGAGGACGCCGGCTACCGCCCCCTTGGCGCCGTGGTGCAGGGCACGGCCACCGAGGTGCTGCGCGACGCCACCGCCATGGAGTGCTCGACGGTGGCCAGCCTCCTCTACCGGCTGGACAACGACCTGGTCACCCTCCACGAGCGGAACGTCGTCATCGTCGACGAGTCCTCGACGCTCGGGAACCGGGACCTGGCCCGCCTGGCCACCTACGTCGATCGAGCCGGTGCGGCGCTGCGCCTGGTGGGCGACCCCGCCCAGCACGCCGCGGTGGCCGCCGGCGGGGGGTGGCGGGCGCTGCTGGAGGACTACCCCGAGGACAAGGCCGAGCTGGTGGTCCGGCGCCGCCAGCAGGCTGCGGAGATGACCGAGGTGCGCCTGGCCTCGGTCGAGTACGCCGCCGGGAAGATCTCCGAGGCGGTGGAGCGACTGCGCCGCGACGAGCGAGTGGTGGAGGCGGACACCCCCGACGAGCTCCTCGACGCCCTGGTGGCCGACTGGTACGTCGATCGCCTGCACCGCCGGGCCAATCCCGAACTGGCGCCGTCGTCGATGATGGCCGACCACCACGTCGAGCGGCGAGAGCTCAACGCCCGGGCCCGGGCCTTACTTGCCGCCGACGGCACCTTGCGGGGACCGGTCGTCGAGGTGGCCGGCCAGTGCTTCCAGGCCGGCGACGAGGTGGTGGCCATGGAGCAGAACCGCCTGCTGCGTCCCAGGCGGTCCGGGCCGGGCAACTTCGTCCACAACGGCGAGCGGGGGCGGGTGGTCGAGGTCCACCCCGGCGAAGCCTCGGTGGTCGTGGTCGACTTCGAGCGCCGGGGCCGGGTGGAGATCGCCGAGCGCTACCTCGCCAAGCACGTCCGGCCCGGCGTCGTCGGCCAGCTCGCCCACGCCTACGCGGTGACCAGCCACATGGCCCAAGGCGAGACCTACCAGGCCGGTCGCCACCTGAGCACCGACGCCTCCAGTCGAGAAGGCGTCTACGTGGGCCTTACCCGTGGCCGCGGCGACGCCCGGCTCTACATCGTCCGTCACCGGGACCTGGCCCCGCCGCTCGACGCCCATACCGGCCTTCCTCGCCTGGACGACGAGACCACCACGCTGGAAGCCGTCACCCGCCGCCTGGAGACCCAGCAGGCCGAGCGGCTGGCCCGAGAGGTCGACCCCGATGCCGCTGAGGTGGCCCGCCTGCGCCGCTCCCATGACCTGGCCGAGCTGGCGGGCCTGGCCATGGCCAGCGACGACGCCAGCGCCAGTCCGGCGGGCCGGGCCTACCGCCAGGCGGCCGACGCCCTGGCACTCGCCGCATGCTTGGATCCGGACCCTGCGCTGGTGGCCCGCCTCGGGCCCCGGCCCGCCGGTGGAGCGCAGCGTCGCAGCTGGGATCGCGCCGTGGGCGCGGTCGCCGTCTACCGGGCCCGCTGGGGAGCCGCGCCGGTCCCTGGCGGCCCCGCTGCCAGTTGGGCCCTCGGTCCCGCTCCGGTGGCCGGCGACGCCGTGGCTTACTACCGAGCCGCCGCCGAGGCCCTCGAGGTGGCCGAGCGCGCCGGCTTGGCCGCCAGGCCCACCGCCGAGCTGGCCAACGAGCGACGCAGCCTGCGTCGTACCCTCGCCGCAGCCCCTCCGCCGGCGCACTACGACGAGGCCGCCGGGGCGGTGGAACGTGCCTGCCACCAGCTTCTTGCCGCTGAGTCCGAGCACGCCCGGACTATGCACCGCCTCGACGAATTGAGTAGCGCCCGGCGCTGGCGCCGCAACCCCCAGGGCATCGAACTCGCCCGCCAGTCGGTCCACGCCGCCGGTGAGCGTTGTGCCCGCGCCGCCCTCGAGCTCGACCGGGCCGAGACCCGGGCGGCCGCCCTGCAGGACCAAGCTCCGGCCCAACACCTGGTCCGCCAGCGGCTGGCGGTGGTCGAGGCGGCGCTGACAGCCCAAGTGGACGCTGCGGTGTCCACGCCGGCGCCCTATCTGACCGCGGCCCTGGGCGAGGCACCCGAAGACGAGACCAAGCCGACCGCTTGGAGGGAGGCAGCCGTCCGCATCGAGACCTACCGCCACGCGGAGCTGGGACGCTCACCCACCGCGGGGCCAGTCGCCGATGAGCCCGGACTTGTCGGTGCCATCGGCCCCCGCCCCCACGACTACCTCGATGCCCTCCAGTGGGACCACGTGGCCGAGGCCGTCGCTCCCTCAGCGGAGCGTGAGCTCGAACCTCCGGGACTCGACGTCGGGCCGTAGCAGCCCCATCATGACGAGATGAACTCGGATCTGCGAGAGGTGTGCCAGCACGTCATTCGCCGGGTCAGGTATGCCGCCAACACCCTGGCATTGCTAGAGAGCCGACTGCCCCCAGAAGGTCCGTTCGACGTAGCGCTAACCAATGGTCTGGTGGTCATTGTCGCCAGTGAGTGGCCGGGTGAGGAGAAGAAAAAGGATGGGAAGTTCCTGCGCTCCGCTCGCGACCTACTGGACATCATCCAGACCAAGCGGGCGTCGCCGCTGGACCACGTTCCCGTCGCACAAGACGTGAACTCCTTGCGATTGAGCGACTTGCTGAACATCGTCGAGGCCGAACGCGACTCTTCGCTGACTTACGTCTCGGTCGACGTCTTGCGCGAAGGCCTCGATCTCACCCAACCGTTTCGTCATGGCCGAGCCGATGACGAGTTCGCCACAATCAGGTCCCGCCACATCATCGCCGTTGAGGCCCTCGACCAGCATCCCTCCCTTCGTTTCCTCGACAAGGCTCGTAGCCGTTCACTCGACGACGCGATGGTGCTCGCCTTCGAGGAGCAGGCTGAGGAGTACCTCCCCGTTCGTCCTAAGGACCGTCTGGAAGTCCCGGCGCCAGACAACTGTCCTGAGTGCTGGCGCCGTACATTTCTGCCCAGCGAATGGGATGCCTTCGGAGGCACATGCTCTGCGGGGGTGTGCATCGCCTGCGGCTACGAACGTTCTGACGAGGAGGCTTGGCACGAGGCGGTCGCTGAGGCCATCGAGCGCGGCACCTTGGACTAGCGACAGCCACGCCCCAATGGTTCGACCCCTCCCTCTTGGTCCCATAGCCCCCACGCGGCAAGCCGTCACAGCCTGCCATCGCCCCTCATGGGCGCGTCAAGGGCCGCTGCGGGGCTCCGCTGCGCTGCGCTTCTCGCTGGTGCTGCGCCCCTCCCTTGACCCGCCCGGGGCGATGGCCTGGGTCTGAGCATGAACCGGATGCCCAGGTGAGGCCCCGTTGGGGCCCGGCATCCGATTCCTGCGACGGAGCTGGTGATGGCCGACCCGGTGGAGTTCCGACCCGAGATCACCTTGAGCAAGGACGAAGCTCTGGACCTGGTGGCGGGGTGCGACGAGATGTTGTCCTTCACCGAGGCCTCCGGCGAGCTGGAGCTGGCGTTCACCGTGGAGGGGATGCGCCGCCTGGTGTTGGGCCGGTTGTTGGGTGAGCCCGGTGACGAGTGAGCCGGCCCGCCTACGGGCCCTCTCGCTCGCGGTAGGCGGCGACGTCGCCGGGGTGGAGCACGAGGTCGTCGTCGACGTGGTAGGCGGGCAGTGCCCTTCGGTCGATGAGGTCGTAGAGCTGGCGGGGCGGAATGTCGAGCTGGCGAGCAGCGTCGCGGGCGGTGACCCAGCCGGGGTCGCCTCCCTCGTCGCCCTGGCCGGCCCCTGGGTCGGCATTATTACCTTTCATGCCCTTTCACTCTATCAGGAGCGTGGGTGGTGGGCCGGCGTGGTGCGTGGGCCCTCAGCGGCCTGGTGGCGGAGCGCTGCGGTGACCGACGACGGGCCGGACTGCATGCCAACGCGTGGCTGGAGCTGGTGGCCGGCCTCGGACAGGTGGACACCGCCGGCGAGGCGGTGCTGTGCCTGGTGCCGCCCCGGCCGCCGCTGCGGCTGCTGGCGGTGATGGGCGCTGTTGCCATCCTCCTGGCGGTTGTGCTCGTCATTCTCGGCGTGCTGTGGTGGCCGGCGGCGGTGGTCCTGTTGAGCGCGGCGGGGCTGGTAGGCGGCGCCGGGGCGCTGAACCTGTGGCGGTGTCGGCAGGTCGGCAGCGTCTCCGCCAGGCCCATCCCGCCGGGGCCTGGTGCCTTCGGAACTTCGCCTCCGCCCGCCCCGGCGCGGGTCGGGCACTCCTGCACGAGGTGTGTGCCGAGGCCGACCGGGAGGCCCGGGTCATCTACCTCGACACTGCGGCGCCACAGCTGGTCGAGTACTACGCCCGCTCAGGTTTCGAGGTGGCGGCCACCCAGGTCGTGTGCCGGGGTGGCCGGGACGTTCGGCTCTACCGCATGGTCCGCCGGCCCCGCCGAGGGTAGCGGCGTTCGATCGGGACCGGGGGTGCGCGGGTGCGTACGTGGAGGCCGGCCTCGGCCGGCGGCCAGGGCCCGTAGGCGTCGCTCGGCGTAGTAAGGACGGGCGTGCAGGTGGGCGGGCGGCAAGGTGCCGTGCACGAGCAGGCCCTGGTCCAGCGGGGCTTGGCGCAGCACGTCGGTGGGCACCAAAGGCACCCGGGTCGTGGAGTCGTTGCGGGCGTGGCCCCCTCGGACCATGTCGGTGGAGACCGCGTGCTGGGGCACCTCTTCCTCGCCCACTAGGCGACTGGCGTAGTCGAGGGTGGCCAGGTCTGAGATCCCGGAGAAGAAGATCTTGGTGCCGTGGTTGGTCAGCACGCTGTCGGCCAGGATGCCGTAGGCGGCGTCGATCTGGGCCTTGGACTGCCAGATGGTGACCAGCAGCATGCCCAGTCCCGAACAGGTGGAGGCCACGCTCGGCAGCCAGCGGGTGGGGGTGTTGGCCGCCTCGTCCAGGACCACCAACAGATCGGGGAGGGGGGCCCGGTGGGAGCTGGCCCACTCGT
>JAUJLZ010000115.1 GCA_030447125.1 Acidimicrobiales bacterium | reverse complement strand
GAAGCGCTCGGTGAAGGGCACGCCCAGGCTGTACTGGCGGTGGCACGAGTCGAACCGGTCACGGTAGGCCTGGTTGAGCGCAGGATCCTTCACGGTGACGTAGGGGGGGTTGCCCACCACCACCCCGTAGCGGGGGCCGAGGATGGCGGCGAGGGCCTCGGCGTCTTCGGTTCGGTAGACGTGGGCCGTCTCGGCTCGGGCCATGGCCTCGGGGGCCAGGTCGAGGCGGCCCGGGGCCCGGCCGTGGAGCAGGGAGTCGCCCACGGCCAGGCGCAGGCGAAAATCGGGGGCGTCGGCCAGACGCACGATGCCGCTGGCCCGCAGCGCCGCCACCAGCAGGCGGAAGCGGGCGATGGCCACGGCGAAGGGGTTGAGGTCGACCCCGGCGACGGCATCGAGGCAGCGCTGCACCAGCACCCGCTCGGGGGTGCCCGGCTCCTGGTGGCGCCAGCGCTCGAGGAGACGGTCGAAGGCGCCGAGGAGGAAGTGCCCCGAGCCACACGTGGGGTCGATGAGGGTGGTGTGCTCCAGGCCAAAGGCGTCGATGGCGGGGACCAGGGTGCGCTCGAGAAGGAAGTGCTCGACGAACTCGGGAGTCTGGAGCAGGGCGTAGCGCTTGCGGGCGTCCTCGGAGAGGTCCTGGTAGAGGTCGCCGAGGAACCGCGTGCTCCAGTCGGCGTCGGTGAAGTCGTGCACCAGGCGGCCGGTGTCGGGGTCCTGGCGACGGAACAGCTCGAGGATGGCGGTGGCACCGTCGGCCGTCGGGGGCAGCGCCCACAAGGGATTGTGGGCACGGTCGAGCAGCGCCCCCATCCCCGGTAGCGCGGCCAGGTCGGCGAAGGCGGCCACGAGGTAGTCGCGGTCGGAGTGTTCGGGATGAGCCCGGAAGTGCAGGCGCTGGCGGTCGCGGGCGTGGGCCAGGCGCTCGCCGGCCCCGGCGATGCGGGCCTCGTCGACCAGGCCGTTGTCCTCACAGAAGCGCACGAACACCGCGGCCAGCACCCAGGCCACCGCCGCCTGGGTGACGCGCTCCTCGCGCCAGGCCTCGAACGACTGCCCGGTACGCCCGGCCCCGACGGCGCTGGCGTACTCATGGCGCAGGCCAGCGTCGACGTCGTCAGTTTGGGCGGCCCGGGTGTGGATGTCGTCGACGAGGTGGGCCACCAGGCGGCGGCCGTCGGCCAGCAGCGTCGGGGCGTCGATCACCGCGGCGCTCCAGTCATGCCGTTCGGGCCGCGGCGGCATGCGGCGCCAACCAGTCGGGAGGCAGTGCCACCCACTGGCCGGAGGTGAGCACGGGGATGGGGTGACCGTCGAGCACGGGGGGACCGTCGCCGTCCATGGGCACCACCACCCAGGCCGTGCGCACGGCCGCGCCGGCGGTGCCGGCGGTGTCGCGGAGGCGCTCGATCACGCCCGTGTGACCGTAGCGGGCGAGCAGTCCGAGGCCGGTGGCCACCACCACCGGTCCGGAGGATCGCAGCTCGGCCTCGACGGCCACGGCGGCGGCGTCGACGAGCTGGCGCACGCGGGTGGCGTCAGCCGTGCCCACGGGCTGGCAGTCGGCGGTGAGCACCACGCTGAAGTCGGGGATGCGGCGGCGGCCGGCCTCGGCCCGGAGGTGGCGCACAAGCAGGTGGTCGAGGTCGACGGCGACCGCTCCCTGCCGGATCAGCGCCGCGGTGGCGGCGCCGGCCAGGCGCAGGGGCACGGTGATGGCCAGGAAGCCGCCGTCGGCGGCGGTGCGGGCCAAGCGACGCTCGAAGTCGACCGCCTCCTCACTACCACCGGGCTCGTCGCCCGTTTCCGTGGTGCGCCGTAGCGGCACCACCGTGCCGGTGGTGATTCCGGCGAGCGTCGGCTCGGGGAAGCGGTAGGCACGGGTGGCGTCGTCCCAAGTCAGTGGCAGCCCCGTGTCGGCCAGCAACCGGTCGAGAGCCGGGCGCCCCGGGAGGGGGGCGGCCTCGGGGAAGCGGCTGCGGACCCGCCGCTGGACCTCCTCGACGGTGAGCGACTGGGGCCCGAGGAGCGAGCCCTGGCCCCGACGGAGGGCGCGGGCGGGGTCCATCCCCCGGGGGTACAGCTCAACCCGGGCCGAGGCAGCGGCCCCTTCGGAGGCGGCGGCAGCCAGGCTGACGACTCGACTGTCGGGAAGCTCGACGGCCTCGCCGACAGGAAGCGCCCGGCGCAAGGCCTCGACCAGGGCGGGGCCGGCCAGCAGCGGCTCCCGCTCGGCGAGCTGGTCGGCGCTGGCGCCAAGAGCTGCCACCCACGACAGCGTCTCGTCGATCGGGTGGGCGGGGTCCACTCGGGCGACGACCACCCGCCGGCCTCGGGGCCCGATGCGCCGGAGCGCCCAGCGGGGTGCCTGCACGGCCGCCTCGGCCTCCACCGCCGCCCGGGTGACCGCGACGGCGGCCCGGGTCCGCTCCGGGCCGACGAGCTCGGAGCCGCGCAGGGCCAGCACGCCGGCCGCCAGCTCAGCGGCGGTCATGGCTCCTCCTTGAGTGGCGAGCTGCTGGACGAGGTCGTGGCGCAGGGCGGTGATGGCGGGATGGTGGTTGAGCCAGCGCCCGCGGGCGGAGGCGAGGTGCTCGACGACTACCTCACGGTCGACTCCGGCAGCGCCCGCCACCTCGGCGAGGTCCGGCCACTCGTCGGCGGGGCGGTGATCGTCGCCGGGGAGCGGGTCGATGCCGAGCAGAAGGCGGAGGGTATGCACCTCGCCGGCGAGGGCGGCGCCGCGGCGCGGTAACAGGCTGGCGAACAAGGCGTCGACGCTGCGGCCGACGGGCGCGCCGGCGGCTTGGTCGGCGGCGACGGCCAAGTCGGTCGTAGTGGCCGGAAGGCGCTCGGCCAGGGCCCGGCGCCACTCGACGAGCAGGCGGCGGGTGCGATTGCCCACGCCGCGGAGCCGGTTGACGTCGGCCACGGCCACGTCGAGCAGCTCGTCGACGGTGGTGGCGCCGACTCGCTCGGCGGCCGAGAGCAGCCGGCTGGTCATGCCCAGGTCGGCCAGCCGACTGTCCCCGGTGACCCCGGCGGGCACCTCCACCGTGGGCCGGCGCTCGGGAGCCGGGCGGTGCTCGGCCTCGCCTTGGTCCGTGGTGATGGGCACCACCGGTTCGTCGACGTGCTCGAAGGCCCGGTGCCAGGCCCTCAACATCTCGTCGGCGTTGGCGAAGCGGGCGTTGGGGTCGCGGCGCAAGGCGGTGCGGAAGAAGGAGCCCAGTGAGGTGGCCAGGGCGGGATCGAGCAGGTCGTGTTCCACGGTGGCTTCGTCGTCGATGGCAGCGGGGTCGGAGCGCCCGTCGCCGAACGCCGGCGTGGTGCCGGTGGCCATCTCGTAGAGGGTTACCGCCGCCGCCCAGCGCTCGGCGGCCACGTCCCACGCCGGCGTGCGGCGGGCGGCCAGGAAGGGCTCGAGGTAGGGAGGGGTGCCGGCCCGAAGATTGTCCTGCGGCGTGCGGGTCAGGGAGAAGTCGAACAGCACCAGGTGAAGCTCGTCGTTCACCCCCCGGGGGGCCACGCCGAGGTTGTCGGGCTTGATGTCGCGGTGGGCGATGCCCTTCGTCTCGAGCTCACGGACGGCCTCGAGCAGGTCGGTGCCGAAGCGCTGCAGGAGGTCGAGGCCGACGCGCCCCTCGTCGCGCAGCAGAGCGGCCAGGCTGCGCTCCCCGGCGGGCTCGAGCACGACGGTGGCCCGCCCGCTGACGCTAGTGAGCCCCGAGGTGGCGACGATGGAGGGGTGGCGCAGGCGCGCCAGGGCCTCGTGCTCATGGGCGATGCGCTCGTCCTGATCCGCGTTCAGGGCCACCTTGAGGACCTTGTCGGCACCATCGGCGACCCGCTTGACCAGCAAGGCGGTGGCGGTCGATCCGCGCCCGAGCGGGCGGACCACCTTCCAGCCCCCGTCGAGGAGGTCACCGGGCCCGGCGTCGAGGGGATCGACGGTGGCCTCGGAGGCGCCGGCGAGCGCGGCCTCGGCTTCCGAGAGCAGGTCGAGCAGCTCGTCGACCGCCTGGAGCCGGTCGCCCACGGCGGGTGCGGTAGCCAGTTGCACGGCGGCTTCGAGGTGCTCGTCGACGCCGTCGAGAGCGCTCGACACCAACAAACCCTGGTCGGCCCGGATGCGGGCCACCAGCTCGGCGGGCGTGGTGGCCGGGGGCTGGCCGGTCAACAGCAGATAGGCGAGGGAGCCGAGGGAGAAGATGTCGAGCGTGACGCCGTCGGCGTCGGGGGTGGTGAACAACTCGGGGGCGACGAACCCACCGGCGTCGGCGTCGACCAGGTCGTCGGCGTGCTCGGTGGCCGTGACGACCGGGCCCATGGCCGTTCCCCGGGCGGTGCCCTGGCGGTCGGCGGTCTGCCAGTTGAAGATGCGAGGCATGGGGTGGTCGGCATCGGGCCTCGACACCAGCACCGATCGGGGCGTTAGGGCGCGATGGTGGAGGCGCCGCTGGTGGGCGTAGCGGACGGCGTCGGCGAGGTCGCGCAGCAGGGCCAGGCGGGTGGCGAGGTCGAGGGTGTCGTGGCGCTCGGCCAGCCACAGGTCGAGACGGCGGTCGAAGGGGTCGTGCTCGAAGACCACCGACGGTCCCCGTTCTGCGTCAGGGACGTAGTCGACCACGCCGAGGATCCCGGGGTGGCTGATGCCGTCGAGGGCCCGGAACTCCCGCTCGGCGGCTCGGGCCCGGGTGGTGCGCTCGTCGTCGGTCCGTGCCGCCTGGGTCGACCAGATGCGTACCCGCCGACGGACCCGCTCGACGTGGAGGTGCTGGGCCTCGAAGTCCTGCCAGCCCCTGCCCTCGCCGATGGGGCCCTTGACCAGCTCATAGTTGCCGACCCGCTTGGCCCGGTTGGAGGCCCGGATGCCCACCCGGGCCACGGCCGCAGCCACCTGACGACCAACGGTGGCATCGATGCGCCGGTCCGTGCGGCGAAAGGCCGGGTCGGCACCGGCGAGGACCTGCAGGATGCCGGCGATGCCGTCGGCCCGGGCACTCGGTCGGGCCCCCGGCGCTGGCACCGGCCCGTCGATGGCCACCACGTTCTTGCGGCCGGTTGGGCCAAGGCGGATCTCTAGCGGATCGGCGTCGAGGAACACCAGCGGCTCGAGGAACGGCAACTGCCCGCGAGGGACCTGGTGGGTGCGCTGGAGGAGCGATTTGATGCGCTTGGCCTTGCGGTCACAGCCGATGAGGGGGTTGTCGTCGGCGAAATCGCGGCCGTTGGGGCGCCGCCAGGTCCAAGTGTGCGCGTCGCCGGTGACGATGCCTGGGCGGCTCTTGATTTCGATCACCCATAGGCCCCACGGCGAGAGCACCATGAGGTCCACCTCGGCGACGCCCCGGTCGTCGACGATCTCGAAGTTGGCCCACGCCCGCCACGGGTCGGCGTCGGGGAGGCGGGTCCGGACCCGTTCCAGCGACGCTCGCTCCCAGGCGAACGCCGACGGAGTGACTTGTGTCCACCGGGGGGATCTGGCGTCCACGCGGCCTCGCGACCTCAGCGCCAGCCGAAGCGGGGTTTCGGGTGGGTCACGCCGCGACTGTACGGGGTGTCATGGCGGCGAGCCGACGTGTCATCGCCGGCGTCGTTGCCAACGTCGACCCGGCCCTTCGGGTAGTCACTGGGTCACCGCCCTGCGGTGCTTCACCGACGCCCGACCCCGGCCCTGGAGACCGTTCCAGCCGCCCAGAATCGGATCGCGGGCGAATGGGTCAGACAGCCCGAGCTCCCCGATGGTGCAGCTGCTCTTGGCGAAGTTGCAGGCACCGCACGAGGAGACCAGGTTCGCTGGATCGTCCGAGCCGCCAGCGGAACGAGGAACCACGTGATCGGGAGTCATCTTGAAAACGCGCCGGGCAGGATACGCGGTGCCTTCCATCGGGATGGGCGCCGGCGGGAAGTCAGCAGTGGGGAGGGCGTCACGAACGATGTTCAAGAACTCGGCGTGCACCACGGGGATCGAGCAGTAGCGGCAGCGCCAATCATCACGGTCACCGAGCAGCCGGTAGGTCTTCGCCGAGACCCTGACTGGCTTCGGTTTCTCCCCTCGGCCGCTATGTGTTGCCCGATCATGATGGACTGTTGCCCTGTGCCCACATTCACTCCAGTACTGCTCGCAGGCGGCGAGATCGATGGAGTAGAGGACCTTGCGGGCGTCGGGTACGTCCCCGCGCTCCAACCGGGTGGCCACCTCGACCAGTTGGAAGGTCGAAGAGAGCAGCTGTGGCGGTGGGGGTACGAGACAGACGGCTTTCGGCACGGGGCATCCCTCCTCGCAACACCGATCACGATGTTGCGCTCGTAGGAGCACACTATCGGC
>JAUJLZ010000114.1 GCA_030447125.1 Acidimicrobiales bacterium | reverse complement strand
CCGCCCGGGTGACCCGCACGTAGTAGTCACCGTCGAAGTCGGGGTGGATGCCGCCCTGGAGGCAGACCTCGGTGGCGCCCTGCTCCACAGCCTCCACCACCCGGGCCTGGATCTCCTCGATCGACAGGAGGTAGGGCGCGCCCCGCAGGTTCAGCGAGAGCGGGCCTTTGGAGAAGGCGCAGAAACGGCACTTGAAGGTGCACACGTTGGTGTAGTTGATGTTGCGGTTGGCCACCCAGGTCACATCGTCGCCCGCGATCTCGTGGCGGAGCTGGTCGGCCACCTCGGCCACGGCCGCCACCTCGGGTCCCCGGGCCGAGAACAGGGTGACGATCTCGTCTTCGCCCACCTCCTGGCCGGCGATCACGCCGTCGAGCACCTCGGTCACGGCCGACCTTGCCCCCGACGCTCCGGTTGTTCCTTGTCGCGTTGATGGTCCCGGAGACGGCCAACGCGACAAAGAACGAGGGGGGTAGGCGGGGAGCGGCGCGGGGTCGGGGTTCGGCCCCGGGAGCAGGGTCGGCGGGGCGACCTCGCCGCCGGCGTGCCAGGGGTGGTCCCGAGCCAGGCCCTCGGCGTCGCTGCGGTCGAGCACGGCGAAGCGCAGGGCGGGATCGAGCCAGCGCTCGGGGTCCTGGGCGTGACCGGGGTAGACGGTGAGGCGAGCGGCCAGGGTGAAGCCGCGGGCCTCGGTGGCGGCCCGCAGACGTTCGACTTCAGGCCAGGGCCGCTCGGGGTTGACGTGGTCGGGCGTCACCGGCGACACGCCGCCCCAGTCGTCGATGCCGGCGTCGAGCAGGGCCCCGAAGTCGTGGCTGAGGTTGGGCGGGGCCTGGAGGTGGATCTCGGTCGGAAGCACCAGCCGGGCGACGGCCACAGACCACGCCAGCTCATCGGCCGGGCAGGGCGCAGCGCGGTGCATCGCCGTACCCGCCTTGGGCAGGAAGTTCTGGACGATCACCTCCTGGATGTGGCCGTGACGACGGTGGGCTTCGGCGATGGCCTCGAGGGCGACGAGGCGGTCGGCCCGGGACTCCCCGATGCCCACCAGGATCCCGGTGGTGAAGGGTATGGACAGCTCCCCGGCGGCCTCCAGCGTGGCCAGGCGTCGTTGCGGCGCCTTGTCGGGAGCACCGATGTGGGCGGCCAGGTCATCTCGCAGCGACTCGAGCATCATCCCCTGCGACGCCGAGACGGTGCGCAGCCGGGCCAGCTCCTCGGGGTTCAGGGCGCCGGCGTTGGCGTGGGGGAGCAGCCCGGTCTCGGCCAGCACCAGGGCGCACATGGCCGCCAGGTAGTCGACCGTGGTCTCGTACCCGTGGGCGCCGAGCCACTCCTGAGCCACCGGGTAGCGCAGCTCGGGGCGTTCGCCCAGGGTGAACAGGGCCTCGTGACAGCCGGCCCTCGCTCCGGCCCGGGCGATGGCGAGCACCTGCTCGGGCGGGAGGTAGGGAGCCGCAGTGCGAGCGGGCGGCTGGGCGAAGGTGCAGTAGCCACACCGATCCCGGCACAGGTGGGTGAGGGGGATGAACACCTTGGGCGACCACGTCACCCGCCGCCCGTGGGCTCGGTCCCGGCGCTCGGCGGCTAGGCCGACCAGCTGGTCGAGCGGCCGGTCAAGGAGGTCGCTGGCGTCGGGGGCCTGCACTCCCACGACGCTACGGGACCGGCTCGGAGTTCCTGTAGCCGACCGCGAGAACGGGCACGTCTCGGGAACGTCACTTCCGTTTTTCGGCACTCACGTACCTGAGACTGCCCGAACCAGCGGTGGGGCTGGGTCGAGACCGGCGGGCGGGCTGGTTGTGGATCCCCCGCCGTCGACCAGGCGCCGGTTGACCTGGTCAGCGCGTCATCGGCCACCCAGGCTGGTCGCGGCGGCATGGCCAAGGGCGTCGTCGAAGGGGGGGTCGGGTCGCAGGTGCAGCAGCGCCTGGGCCAGGATCGACTCGGTGCTGGTTGGCGGGTCGGCCTGCACCTCGAGGTGCTCGTCCCCACCGTGCACGCGCACGGAGAGGTGCTCGCCGTGGTGGTCGGCCTCGCTGACCGTCACCCTCGGGAGCCGTCCCCGCAACCAGGCCACCAGCAGGGTCCGCTCCACCTCGGGACCACCGACCACGACGTCGGTCGGTCCATCGACGAGGCGTTGGTGCTCGGGCCGGACCAGGGTGGTGGCCAACCGGCGGCGGAGGGGAAGCAGGCGCAGCCAGGCGAAGTCGATCACCGGGGTGCGCTGGTGGAGCCGGGCCACGGCCGCCAGACGGGCGGCGCCGCCTGCGGCCACGGTGTCGACGACGAGGTGGTCGGCCAGGTCGATCAGGCGGCTGCGGGTCGGGGGCAGGCGCTCCCGGCACCACACCACCACTGGAAGGTCGGGCAGGGTCAGGGGCTCGACCAGGGAGTCGAGGTGGGCGGTGACCGGGCCGGCGACCTCGAGGGCCACGTCGTCGATGCCCAGGCACTGGCTGGCCCGGGACTGGAGGTGCACGCCCACCCGGGCGTCGAGGCGGTGCTCGTCACCCCGCGACACCCGGACCACGATGACCCGGCTGGGCTGAAGGGGGCCGAGGCGATGCACGATGTCGAACACCTCGTCGACCTCCAGGGATTCGCCTCCGACGGCCAAGAGGGTCAGGAAGGACGCTCGCACCGCCCCTCGGCGGTCGCACTGGCGCAGCCGGTCCAGGGCGGCCAGCACCGGACCCATGGTCGTGTCGCTCCTACGCCACGTGCCCAGCGTGATGACCTCGGCCATGGCTAGGGCCGGCGCCAGCGGCGTTCGTCGGCCCCGAGGAGCCGGTCGGCTTCCTCGGGTCCCCACGTCCCGGCCTCGTAGCCGGCCGGGGATGGTGAACCCGAGGACCAGGCGTCGAGCAGGGGCTGGACGATGCGCCACGCCTGCTGCACCTCGTCGGTGCGGATGAACAGGGTGGGATCGCCGACCAGGGCGTCGTGCAGGAGCCGCTCGTAGGCCTCGGGGGGCTCCTCCAGGAACGCCGCTCCATAGGAGAAGTCCATGGAGACGCTGCGCACGTCGAAGCTCTGGCCGGGAACCTTGGCCCCGAAGCGCAGGGTGATGCCCTCGTCGGGTTGGATCCGTAGCACCAGCGCGTTGGGGCCGAGCTGGGCGGCCTGGGTGGGGGCGAAGGGGAGGTGAGGGACTTCGGAGAACTGCAGCGCCACCTCGGTCACCCGTCGGGGCAGGCACTTGCCCGTGCGCAGGTAGAACGGCACGCCCGCCCAGCGCCAGTTGTCGATGCGCAGGCGCATGGCCAGGTAGGTCTCGGTTCGGGAGTCGGGCGCCACGCCCTCCTCCTCGTGGTAGCCGGGTACCTCGACGCCGCCCACCCAGCCCCGGCGGTACTGGCCCCGGATCACCTCGGTGCCCACCTCGGACGGGGCGAGGATGTCCACGGCTCCGAGGGCCTTGACCTTCTCGTCGCGGATCCCCTTGGGCGACATCGACACCGGTGGTTCCATGGCCGTGAGGGCCAGCACCTGGAGGAGGTGGTTCTGCACGATGTCGCGCAGGGCCCCGGCGTCTTCGTAGAAGCCGGCGCGGTGGCCTACCCCTTCGGATTCGGCCACGGTGATCTGCACCGAATCGACGTAGCGCCGGTTCCAGACCGGTTCGAAGATGCTGTTGGCGAAGCGCAGGGCCAAGACGTTCTGCACCGTCTCCTTCCCCAGGTAGTGGTCGATGCGGTAGAGCTGGTCCTCGTCGAGCACCTCGTGAAGCGAGCGGTCGAGGGCCTGGGCGCTTTCGAGGTCGTGTCCGAACGGTTTCTCGATGACGACCCGGGCGAAGTCGCCTCCCGGTGCCGGGCGGTGCAGGCCCACGTCGCCGAGCCGGCCCACGATGGCGGCGAAGACCCCAGGTGGCGTGGACAGGTAGTGGAGGCGGTTGCCGGCGGTGCCCCGGTTGCGATCGAGGTCGGTGACGACCTCGTCCAGGGCCTTGTAGGTGGCATCGTCGTCGTAGCCTCCGCTGACGTAGCGCAGCCCGCCTTCCAGCTCGGCCCAGGCCCGCTCGTCGACGTCGCCGCCAGCGGCCTGCTCGACGGCCTGGCGCATGCGGGAGCGAAAGCCCTCGTCGCCCAGATCGCTGCGGCCCACGCCGACGATGGACGTTCCCGGGGCGAGTTGGTGGCGAACCGCGAGGGCCTGGAGGGCGGGCATGAGCTTGCGGCTGGTGAGATCCCCGCTGGCCCCGAAGATGACGATCACCGCCGGAGCCGCGGCCCGTTCGGCGTCGAGGCCCTCGAGCAGGGGGTGGACGTCCTCGTGGAGGCGTTCGGGGGAGACGACCATCAGCGCCGGGCCAGGGACTCGGCCTTCTCCGACAGCGCGTCGATGCCCTGGTCGAAGGACTTGACAAAGGCGGCCACGCCTTCGTCCTCGAGCACGCGGCTCACATCCTTCAGGTCGACGCCGACGGTCTCCAAGCGCTCGAACAGGGCCTCGGCCTCCTCGACCCCTTCCTCGACGGTGCCGGCCACGGTTCCGTGGTCCTCGAACGCATCCAGGGTGGCCACCGGCATGGTGTTGACGGTGTCGGGCCCGATGAGTGTGTCCACGTACAGCGTGTCGGGATAGTCGGGGTTCTTGGTCGAGGTGGACGCCCACAACGGCCGCTGGACCTTGGCCCCCTTGGCCTCCAATGACTCCCAGCGGGGGCCGGAGAAGGTCCGGCGGAAGGCCTGGTAGGCCAACTTGGCCTGGGCCACGGCGGCTCGGCCCCGCAGCTCCAGCGCCTCGGGGGTGCCGATGGCCTCCAAGCGACGGTCGATCTCGACATCGACCCGGCTGATGAAGAACGAGGCCACGCTGTGGACCCGGGCCAGGGAGGCGGCACCGGCGTCGGACGCCTCCAGCTCCTCGAGGCCCGACAGGTAGGCCTCCATGACTTCGGCGTAGCGCTCCAGGCTGAAGATGAGGGTGACGTTGATGCTCGATCCTTGGGCGATCATGCGCTGCACGGCGGCGACGCCCTCGTCGGTGGCGGGGATCTTCACCAACAGGTTGGGCCGGGCGATGTCGGTGTGGAAGCGCCGAGCCGCCTCCACCGACCCTTCGGTGTCATGGGCCAGGTCCGGTGCCAGCTCCAGGGAGACGTATCCGTCGGCGCCCCCGCTCTGGCGATAGAGCGAGGACATGAGGTCGAGGGCTTCGACCACGTCGTGGGTGACCATGGCCCAATAGGACCGCACCGTGGAGCAACCGTCTTTGGCCAAGGCGGCGAACTGCTCGTCGTAGGCCGAGCCGGCGGCCATGGCCTTTTGGAAGATCGACGGGTTGGAGGTGACCCCGCGAACCCCTCGCTCGAACCAGCCGGCCAGGGTGCCGTCGAGGAGCCAGTCTCGTCGGAGGTCGTCGAGCCAGGGGCTCTGGCCGTGTCGGTCGTAGAGGTTGGTGAGCTTGGGCATGGGGGGCCTCCTTGCGGGCGCGGATGGCTGGATCTACCTGCTACCTATCCCGTCATGGCCTGTTGTAGGCGGCCCCCCTGATGTCGGCGGGAACGTCAGCCCGCCACCAGCTTGCGGAGGGCGGCGGCGATGTGCTCGGCGTCGAGGCCGGCGGCGGCCAACAGGTCGTCGGGCTTGCCCGATCCCGGCATCTTTCGCACGGCCAGCTTGACCACCCGGGTGTGCTCGTCGGAGTCGGCGAAGACCTCCAAGACGGCATCGCCCAGGCCGCCCTCGGGCCAGTGGTCCTCCACCGTGAGCACCTTGTTGGCGGCCGCCTTGGCCGCGGCCCGTAGGCCGGCGGCGTCGATGGGCTTGAGCGAGTAGCAGTCGACCACCCGCACGGCGGTGCCCTCGCCGGCCAGGGCCTCGGAGGCCTTGACCGCCTCGTGCAGGGTGATGCCGGCGGAGACGACGACGGCCTGGTCGGCGTCGGATTCCCGCACCACCTTGCTGCCGCCGACCTCGAAGGTCTCGTCGGGCCCGTAGATGACCGGGGTGTTGCCTCGGGTGGTGCGCAGGTACCGGAAGCCCTTGATGTCGGCCATCAGCGCCACCAAGGCGGCGGTCTGGTTGGCGTCGCAGGGGTACAAGACGGTGCTGCCGTGCACGGCCCGGAACGAGGCGATGTCCTCCAGGCCCATCTGGGAGGGACCGTCCTCGCCGATGGACACGCCCACGTGGGAGCCCACCAGGCAGATGTCGGAACGGCTCACCGCGGCCATGCGCACGAAGTCGTAGGCCCGGGTGAAGAAGGCGGCGAAGCTGGAGGCGAAGGGGGTGTAGCCCCGGACGGACAGGCCCACGGCCGCGGCCACAAGCTGCTGCTCGGCGATGTACATCTCGAAGAAGCGCTCGGGGTGGGCGTCTTTGA